>JAIYBU010000107.1 GCA_027488335.1 Cytophagaceae bacterium | reverse complement strand
ATTAACTGATTACCCGTTTTACCCCATCCACCACGAATCTTCAAATCATCAAGGAAAGTCAATTTCTTCATAAATTCAAACTCTGTCATACGAATACCAGCCGAGAAGGCAGGGAATACACCATAACGATATGCTGGTGAAAAACGAGATGAACCATCACGACGTACTGTAACGTCAGCCAACAAGAAATCTTTATACGAGTAGTTTACTTTAGCAAATTGTGAGAACAAAGCACTGATTGTTGCACCAGACCCAGCATTAGACAAACCAGCAGCAGATCCAAGGTTCAGGTAACGATATGACATATCATCAAACGCATAGTTACTACGAGCTGCATTAAATCCGAAAGCATAAGTTTGAACGGCCTCAGTTCCCGCCAAAACATTGATTGTATGATTTCCTAATGTTTTGTTGTAGTTCAAGGTATTAAACCATGTAATTGCTCTATCAAAGTTATTTGATACTGTTAAACTGTTCGAGCTACGAGGTTCAGCGGCTTCGATATCACGGTTCAGGTATTGTGAGAAATTATAATTATTAAACTCAACACCTAAACTTGTACGGAATTTCAAGTCTTTCAAGATTGCTAATTCTGCAAAAACATTACCAAAGATGTGGGTACCTTTAATGATGTTATCTTTTTCACGCCATTGTCTTGCCAATGGGTTTGGAGCATTACCAAGATTAGAACCACGGCTACCAGCAAAACCATTCAAATTAGATGTATTTGTACCACCAAGAGCAACAGGGCCACCTGTGATATCGAATACAGGAATGATTGGTTGAATACGAATCGCAAATGAAATTGGATTACTTTCGTTTTGGTTTCCTGAAGGTACACCCACTCTTTCATCATAAGAAACTGTAAAGTTTTCACCAAAAGTCAAGCTATTTTTAGTAAACTCTGTATTAGCTCTTACAGAATAACGTTTGTAAGAAGTATATTTCAGGATACCATCTTGGTCGAAATAGCTACTAGAAATAGCATATTTACCATTTTTAGAACCACCCGTAGCTCCTAATTGGTAATTTTGAATTTTAGCTGGGCCAAAAATTACATGTTGCCAATCTGTACCTTCTTTGTTTGCTTTAGTGATATTAAATGCAGTAACACCTAATTTAGGGTCGGTAATATCATTTGTATAAGTATAGTTTGCAGGCAATGCTCCATATACGTTTGGATAGATATAATCTGCAATTGTTTGCTCACCCGTTGGAGAGAACTTATACTGAGCTGATGGAGACGTTCCTGGAGTTTTACCAGCACCTATTTCAGACTGATAATACAATTCGCCAAGCTCTTTTGTGTTCAACAAGTCGAGCGTTTTTCCAACACGTTGTGTACCGGTGTACATATCAAATGTAATTTTAGGTTCACCTGAAGACCCTTTCTTTGTTGTGATGATTACCACACCATTTGCCGCACGAGCACCATAGATTGAAGCAGCAGAAGCATCTTTCAATACTTGCATTGTTTCAATATCATTTGGGTTAATTTGGTTAAGTGTTCCTTGTGTCGGAGTACCATCAATAATATACAATGGGCTATTGTTATTAATTGAGCCAAATCCACGTACACGTACCATTGTACCACCGCCAGGTGAGTTGTCGTTACCAACTGTTACACCAGCCGCACGGCCTTGTAGCATTTGAGTTACACTTGCCGATGGAACAGCAGTTAATTCTTTTGCACTAACCGTTGTTACAGCACCCGTAATATCTTTCTTACGTTGTGTTGCATAACCAGTTACAACCACTTCACTCAAGGCTTTTGCATCAGATTGCATTGCAACCTCAATGATTGAACGATTACCAACCACTTCTTCAACTGCCACATAACCAATAGACGAGATTACGATTGTTGAACCAGAGGGTACATCTAACGAAAAAGCACCATTAGCATCAGATGATGTTCCTTTATTCGTTCCTTTCACTTGGATTGTAGCCCCAGGAAGACCAATGCCGCTTTCAGCATCTGTTACTTTACCTGTGATTTTTTTTTGGGCGAATACCATTGAGCTTGTGAAGAAAAGCAAAAGCATCAATGCCCTTACCTTAATAGGAATTGGGTATAAGTGTTTCATAAATTGATAAAAATTAGGTTTAAAAATGTTCAGTTTCAAATATAAAATATTAAAGATTCAATATCTAAATTTTATTAAAAAAAAATAGTTTTATCGTTAAAAAAATTAATTATTGATTTGATTATGACTTTTTTTTAAAATATATTGAAATAATTATATTAGAAAATTGATGTACTATAAACCAAAAAAAGCCATGGCGATTAGCCATGACTTTTAATGAATTAACTTTATTTGAAGCTTGCTTCTTAACTAACTCTCAAATATTAATACTTCGCTGGTTGATTAGGCTTAGGTAGTGATTTTTTTATAAATTCACGTATATCTTCATTCGATGTCTGTAAATCTTCTCGGCGTAAATACATCATGTGACCACTTCGATAACCTTTCCAAGACATCCGGTCTTTTAGTTTACCACTTGGGTCCATTTGCCACATATTATATTTGGCATTGAAGTAATCACAAGCTCCATCATAATAGCCCGATTGCACCATTACGTGCAAATACGGATTCTGAGCCATTGCTTGACGAAGATTTTCTCCTGTATTATCACCCGTTCTATCCCACGGATTGGTAGGGCCAAACATATAATATTTGAGGTCAGTTTTATAATTCAAATCATTTCTAAGATAAATGTTAATAGCAGGTGTAAACGAATGCAGCCATGATGTAAGTTCTGAATTAAAATCTGGTTTATCGCCTGCTTCTTTTCGGTCAATACCTTTATATCTCGAATCAAGACGACCAACGGTATTTCCTTTTTCTCGCAATAATTCTTTCCAAAAAAACTCGAGTGGAATATCTAAATTTTGTTGTAAAATCACTTTTTCTGATAATCCCGAATACCTCGACATTTTTGCCGCAATTTCTTTTCTTTTATTTTCCTCTAAGAAACCACCTCTACTAATAGCGGGCAAAAGCTCATTAATCGTAAAGTTTTCTACTTCGGGAAGCATTTCAGTTAAATCTTTCTTTTGTAAATCGGCTGGTAACATTTTATGATACCACGCAGTAGCCGCAAAATACGGCAATTTCAAGGCTGCTCCCGAAGCTGCTCCACGCTCAATGCCAAGCGTTGTTGGTGAAACTAAAATTACCCCATTCAGATACATCCATTGAGTATTTTGTAGTTGCAGAGCCAAGCCCGAAACACGAGTAGTACCATAACTTTCGCCAATTAAGTATTTCGGGGAAGCCCAACGATTCGTACGAGTTACAAACGTATTAATCCAATCCGCTAAATATTTAATATCGGCATTTACTCCAAAAAACTTAGAGGTGGGAATGTCTTTGCTCACCGGTCGAGAATAGCCAGTATTAACTGGATTTACAAAAACAATGTCAGCGATATCCAAAATCGAATAAGGGTTTTCTTTGATTCCGTACGGTTGAAGCGGATAGCCTTCTTCATCAATATTAAGCAAATGTGGGCCTGTATAAGCAATGTGCATCCAAACCGAAGCCGAACCTGGGCCACCGTTGAATGAAATCACTAACGGACGATTTGCTCGGTCTTTTACATCCGAACGTTCATAATACGTATAAAACAAACCTGCAATTGCTTTCCCTTCTTCGTCCCAAACGGGCATTGTACCTGTCATTGCCTGAAATGGTACTTTCTGCCCTTTAATGGTCGTAACATGTTCGGTCGTGACATAAGCATCAGGATTGAAAGGAATTGTCAAAGAAGATGACTTTTCTTCTTTAGAGGGAACCGTTGCCGCAGGAGTAGATGGAGCTTTTGAAACTTGATTCTGTGAAAATGCACAAAAACTAAGAAAAACTAAAGGTAAAAATTTAATTGTCATTGGTTAAGGTTGTTAATTGAAATAAAAAAGGAAGTCGCTTTACGATTTTGAAAAGCGACTTCCAAATATATTCAAAATTTTAGATTTTTATTCCCCATTCTTTATTCATTGTTCGTCCAAGAAGTACGTTTGCATCCTTATCGTCAAGAAAAACTTCTTTTTTAGGATTCCATTTTAATGAACGGTTCAGACGATAGGCAATATTACCTATATTACAGACCGAAGCAGTACGATGACCAACCTCAACATCGCAAATTGGTTTACTGCGTTTTCGTATCGCATCCAAAAAGTCTTTATAATGATTTTCAGATTTATAAACGTGTTTTTCAGTTTCGCCGATAATTTTATCTTTCAAGGAAACTGGCGTTGTTTCGATTTTCTTTCGCTGCACTTTTATTTCACCCTCCGTTCCCACAAAATGAATGGCATTATTCCAATCCCATTTTTCATGGGTCATCGTAATACCATTTTCATATTTATAAGTAAGAAACTTTATATCTTTACCATCGGGTGCTAATACTTCTATTGGACCACTATCATCCATACCGAGCGACCATTGCACGATGTCGAACATGTGAGCACCCCAATCAGTAACCATTCCCCCACCAAATTCACGGTATAAACGCCAATTTGGAAACACATCTCTCGAAATAGGTGGAGCAAGTTCGGAATTAAAAACAACTGATTCGTTGGGACCAAGCCATTTTGCCCAATCAAGGCCTTCGGGTAATTTTTCCTCTGACAAATTATAAGCTACTGGTGGAGAACCAACGTTTACTTTAATACTTTTTACCTCACCGATGTAACCATTTCTTATTAATTCTGCAGTCTGACGAAACTCTGGCCACGAACGCTGCATACTACCAGTTTGAAAAACCCTTTTGTGTTTTCGGGCAGCATTGACCATTGCTCGTCCTTCTCGCACGGTCAACGAAAGCGGTTTTTCGCAATAAATATCCTTACCAGCTTCGGCTGCTCGCACTGCCATGGCTGCATGCCAATGGTCTGGCGTTGCAATTACCACAGCATCAATCTCTTTTTTTGCTAATAACTCTCTAAAATCTTGATAAACTGGAATTTCAGAATAAGCTCCGAGTTGAGTATTTTTCTCGTAATGTGTTTTGATTCGGTCGAGTGTCAACTGAGCTTTTGCTTGATATACTTCACTAATAGCAGCTATCCTAACTTCGTTTGTATTGAGAAAAGAGGTTGTGAGTCCTCTGCCCTGTTTTCCAGTTCCAATAAAACCTAATGAAATGATATCGCTCGGAGCTAAATATCGAGAGCCATTAATTCCTCCCAAAACATGGCGAGGGACAATCATAAAACTACCCAAAGCCAACGATGCTTTGGTCACGAAATCACGCCGTGAAATTTTGTTATTTTCAGTTGACATTTTGTTTTAGATTTGGGTTGTTGTTGAATAGTCTTTGCGTTTGCATTAAGAAAATCTCATTCATCAAAATTATTAAAAAAAATTAAAATACTTGTTAAATTTATAATTATATTAGTGCAATTTATCATTAGAATAATACATTTTTAAAATCGTATGAATATACAGTATTTGAAATGGGTATTTATCAGTGCGTTGCCAATCGCTATCTTATATTTCACTTATAAAAATTGGGATACAGAGCAAATCAGTTACAATGAAGACATTCGTCCGATTTTCAATAAAAAATGTATTGTTTGCCATGGTGGAGTGAAGAAAAATGGAAATTTTAGTCTGCTTTTTCCAGAAGAAGCTTATGCAAAAGCAAAATCTGGAAAATTTGCGATTATACCATACGATGCCAATAATTCGGAAGTAATAAAACGAATTAAATCGCACGACCCCGAAGAGCGAATGCCAAAAGATAAAGACCCACTAAGTGATGAAGAAATCAAGAAAATAGAAAAGTGGATAAATCAGGGGGCAAAGTGGGAAAATCATTGGGCATACTCTCCCCCAAAAAACTCAATACATGTGCCAACTATTGGCAATGAATGGGCAAAGAATGAAATTGATAATTTTGTTTTTGAAAAACTAAAACAAGAAGGACTCTCGCCATCCAGAGAAGCAGACCGTTCTACCCTGCTCCGTCGATTAAGTTTAGATTTGGTCGGACTGCCACCAACTCTGCAAGAAACGAAAGATTTTATAAATGATAAATCGGCAAATGCTTATGAAAAACAAGTGGATAGATTATTAAAATCATCTGCTTTTGGTGAGCGTTGGGCTTCGATGTGGCTTGATTTAGCTCGTTATGCCGATTCAAAAGGCTACGAAAAAGACCTCGACCGCAGTATTTGGAAATACAGAGATTGGGTAATTAAAGCCTTTAACGCAGATATGCCGTTTGACCAGTTTACAATTCAGCAACTGGCGGGCGATTTATTACCTAAAACTCAAAACGAAAGCATCGAATCGCTCGAAAACCGTTACATTGCTACGGCTTTTCACCGAAACACAATGGCCAACGACGAAGGTGGAACAAACGACGAAGAGTTTAGAAATATGGCTATCATTGACCGAGTATCTACCACCATGGAAGTTTGGCAAGGCACTACTATGGCTTGTGTACAGTGCCACAGCCACCCTTATGACCCATTTCGTCACGAAGATTTTTATAAACTGGCGGCCTTTTTCAATAATACTCAAGACCGAGATTTATATAACGAAAAACCACATTTCAAGACCTACACAAGAGAAAAAGAACAGGACGTAATTCGACTTACGAATTGGATAAACTTAAAACTTCCAACCAATCTTTCAAACATTAAACAATCAGAAAAGGTACTTTTAGCTGAAAAAACAAATGATTATTTGAGAAAATTGGGCTTTTATCGCATCGAAGCGGAATCATTTGATAGTACAAGTCGGCACATCGAACTTTGGAATAATCAGAAAGAAATTATGCAAACCACCGAAGGTGCTTATACAGTTTATGAAAACATTGATTTAACTAACGTTGAATCAGTAACATATCGCTACCAGAGTGGTGCCGAAAATGCGTTTATCGAAATGCGACTTGGAAGCTCAGAAGGTGAATTGATAAGTAAAGTTGAAACCAAATGCAGTGAAAAAGAAGTAAATGTTGGTTGGTCGAGATGGAATCAATATACTACTTCATCGGGAAAAGTAAAACCAACAAAGGGCATCCATGATGTTTATTTAGTTTTTAGAAAAGGTAAAAACTTTTGGACAGACCTAATGCACCTTGATTGGATGGAACTGCAATCAAGTAAAATGCCGATAAGAACCTTGCCAAAACCTGTGCAAGATTCGATTGAAAAATTGGCAATGATTGATGCAATTGCTACGCCAATTATGGTCGAGCGTCCACAAAGTAAAGCTCGTAAGACACATGTTTTCATCAGAGGTAATTGGATGCTAAAAGGCAACGAAGTTCAGCCCGATGTACCAGCCATTTTGCCAAACATGAAAAATTACCCTAAAAATCGACTTGGTTTGGCCGAATGGTTAGTAAACAAACAAAATCCGCTTACCTCAAGAGTGATTGTCAATCGTTTTTGGGAACAATTATTTGGAACAGGACTTTTGGAGTCCTTAGAAGATTTTGGCAGCATGGGTTCAAAACCAACACATCCCGAACTTTTAGATTGGTTAGCACTCAAATTTGCAAACGAAGATAACTGGAAAGTAAAAAGTTTACTCAAAACAATTGTCATGTCGGCCACTTATCAGCAATCTTCATTAATTTCTAAAGAATTAGAAGCGAAAGACCCTCGAAATTTACTATTGGCTCGTGGGCCGAGAGTCAGACTGTCGTCCGAACAAATTCGTGACCAAGCTTTGGCAATCAGCGGTTTGTTAAATCCAACCATGTACGGGCCGAGTGTTCGTCCGCCCAACCCAACTGATGGTGCTTGGCGAAGAGAAAAAAGTGGCAATCAGTTTCGTAGAGCCATTTATACGTATTGGAGGCGAACAAATCCATATCCTTCGATGATTACTTTTGATAGTCCACAACGCAATGTTTGTGTTTCAAGAAGGGTTCGCACCAATACCCCATTGCAAGCACTTACTACGCTCAATGATACTGTTTACTATGCTGCTGCTCAGAATATCGCTTTAAAAATGCAACTTTCACAAGCAAAAAGTACCAAAGAAAAAATTCGAGTGGGATACACACATATTTTTCAGAAGCAGCCGAGCCAATCAAAAACTGCTTTACTCGAAAACCTTTATAACGAAGCAATAATTGATTTCAGAAAGAAAAAAAGTACAAAAGCCGAACTTTT
>JAIYBU010000185.1 GCA_027488335.1 Cytophagaceae bacterium | reverse complement strand
TGGGAGAATATATTTTAGTAGAAAAATCCAAGCGAACGACGTTTTTTATAAAAATGGCAGGTGGATTTTTAGGAGCATTCTTGCTTCTGCGTTTTATCAATCTTTACGGTGACCCCGTGCCGTGGAGTGTTCAAACAAAGCCCTTTTTTACGTTTTTATCATTTATAAACGTTTCTAAGAATGCTCCTTCACTCGATTTTACGCTTTGTATGGTCGGTATTGCATTTATGATGCTCTATCTGGCCGAACTTTATGGTGAAAATAAACTGAAATTTTTCAAGATTTTTGGCAGTGTACCGTTGGTTTACTACCTCATTCATTGGTATGTAATTCGGATATTTTTGATAGTAATATTTTTAGCGAAAGGCTATCAGTGGGGTGATTTTGTTTTTAATGAACAAACGCTCGGTCGCCCCAAAAATGATGATGGGATTTCACTTCCTCAAGTTTATTTGGCTTGGTTTGCCGTAATTTTGATTATGTATCCGATTTGTAAATGGTACAGCATCTATAAAAGCCAGCACCCCGAAAAACTTTGGTTGCGGTATCTCTAACTTAACATAGATATTCCTTATGTTAAGTAAATTTATGTATTTTGATGATACTTACACCGATAATCAACTGGCGTATAAAATCACTAATTGATTATTGGTATCAAAGAATTTTTTCTCTCTTCAGCATCTTTTAGCCAAGATGCTTGCCGAATATTGATAAATCAACAGAAATCGTAAGAAATAAAGTGTTGTGTGGACTGCGTTTTCCCTTAAAATAACTTTTTCATAAAATTTATACAAAATACACTTCAAGCAACATAATTTGCCTCTAAACTTACTACCTCTCGTCGGCACTTGAAATTAAATTTTTCGTATAAAATTGTCGTTTTCAAATATTTGCCGTAATTTTGCTTGGCAAATAAGAAAACGAAATTATTTGCTATGTTAGACTCTTCAAAGCTGCTTTACGAAGCACTCACCTACGACGACGTTCTGCTCGTCCCAGCATACTCCGAGGTACTTCCACGTGATACGCACACGAAAACATTTTTAACAAAAAATATTCAATTAAACATTCCACTTATTTCGGCGGCAATGGATACCGTTACCGAATACGAAATGGCTGTGGCAATGGCACAAGAGGGCGGTATCGGTTTTATTCACAAAAATATGACTATCCAACAGCAAGCCGAGCAAGTTCGTAAAGTGAAACGTTCGGAGAGTGGCATGATTATCGACCCAATTACGCTACCCGAAACAGCAACCGTAGGCGATGCCCTTCGGCTAATGAAAGAGTTTCGCATCGGTGGTATTCCTATTATTGATGAAAATCAGAAGCTAAAAGGGATTATCACCAACCGTGATTTACGTTTTCAACAAGATGCTTCCAAATCAATCACCGAAATCATGACCAAAGAGAACCTAATCGTTGGACATGAAGGAGCGGGACTGGCCGAAGCAGAAGAAATTTTACGTAATTATAAAATCGAGAAACTTCCGATTGTTGATAAAGACAATAAAATTATCGGTTTGATTACTTACCGAGACATTTTAAAGAAAAAAGACCGCCCAAATGCGGCCAAAGATAGTTTGGGTCGTCTTATTGCAGGTGCAGCCGTTGGCGTAACTCCTGATATTGAAGCTCGTGTAGATGCTCTCATCAAAGCAGGCGTTGACGTTGTCAGTATTGACACCGCTCACGGACACTCAAAAGGTGTAATTGATACCCTCAAACGCATCAAAGCTGCCTTCCCGAAAATTGATGTAATCGTCGGAAATATTGCTACCGAAGAAGCCGCCGAGGCCCTTGCCAAAGCAGGTGCCGATGCCATCAAAGTTGGCGTTGGCCCAGGAAGTATCTGTACGACTCGTATTATTGCGGGAATCGGAATGCCACAACTTTCGGCCGTTGCCGATTCGGCTAAAGCTGCCGCAAAATATGGTGTTCCTGTAATTGCCGATGGAGGAATCCGTTTCTCAGGTGATATTGTCAAAGCTATCGCAGGTGGTGCAAGTACAGTTATGATTGGTTCACTTTTGGCAGGAACAGAAGAAGCTCCAGGCGAAATGGTCATTTATGAAGGACGTAAGTTTAAAACCTACCGTGGTATGGGTTCGGTAGAAGCGATGGAAGATGGCTCGAAAGACCGATATTTCCAAGATGCCGAAGATGATATCAAGAAACTCGTTCCCGAAGGTATCGTAGGTCGTGTGCCATTCAAAGGTCGTGCTGCCGAAATCATCTATCAAATGGTAGGTGGCTTGAAAGCAGGTATGGGCTATTGTGGTGCTGGCGATATTGTTACTTTACAAAAAGCTAAGTTTGTAAAAATCACAGCATCGGGTATCAAAGAAAGCCACCCACACGATATTCAGATTACAAGAGAAGCACCGAACTATTCGAGATAATCTTCTTTGTATAGGCAAAGAAAACTGAACGCAGATTTTTATGGTTCTTATGATAGATATATGATTTTTACAAAAGTTAATCATAATCCATCCGAACAATCATAAATAGCTGCGTTCTATTTTCTTAATTTACCGCATCATTCACTCATTGAAAGCATGAATCGAGTTCTAATTACAGGTGCAAATGGCTTAGTTGGTAGTGCTACGGCTCGTAAATTTACAGAGGCAGGCTATAAAGTTTCAGCCCTGTGTCGTACTGGCAGCGATTTGTCTTTATTAAAGGATATTATTTCTAAAATCAACATCATCGAAGGTGATATTTTGGATATACACTCGCTTGAGAATGCACTCGAAAATCAAGACTTTGTAATTCATACGGCCGCTTTGGTATCGTTTGCACCCAAAGACCGCAACCAAATGTTTAAGGTAAACGTAGAAGGAACAGCCAATTTAGTGAATATTTGTTTGGAGAAAAAAGTAAAAAAACTCTGTCATGTAAGTTCGATTGCTGCATTAGGTCGCCCAACTTCAGCATCAGAAAATATGCATGGTGGAGTCATTGACGAAAACCAGAAATGGGAGGATTCGCCACTTAATTCAAATTACGCAAAATCGAAATATGAAGGCGAGCTTGAAGTGTGGCGTGGCGAAGCCGAAGGGCTTAATGTCGTGGTTGTAAATCCCTCAATTATTTTGGGCGAAGGAGATTGGTACAAAAGTAGTACGCAGCTCTTTAAATACGTTTATGACCAGCACAAATATTATACCAACGGCAACATCAATTATGTTGATGTAAACGACCTCGTAACGGCCATTTTTAAACTAACTATCTCCGAAATCAAAGGCGAACGCTTCATTCTGAATGGAGGAACTACCACCTATAAAGTGTTTTTTGAGAAAATAGCGACCGTTTTTGGCAAAAAAGCCCCTTTTAAGACCTTATCACCTTTCGCCATCGAAATCTTATGGAGACTTGAAGCCGTACGAGCATTCTTTACCAAAAAAGCTCCATTAATTACAAAAGAAACCGCACATAACTCTCGCACGAAATTTGCCTATAAGAACCAAAAGATTCAGAAAGCAATTAATTTTCAATTTACCGACTTAGACGAAACAATTAGCCGAGTGGGAAATTTTCTTTTGAACTAATTAGTAGAAAATTGGTCATTAGTGAATAAAGGAATAGACCCATCCCCTAACAAAACAATAGTAAATCACTACCACAAGAACTTTTATTTTTATAAAGCTATTGACATTTAATAAATAATTTTTACATTTATTGATGGTTTTATTGAATCTGTTATTCTTGATTATTATTTTATTGATTATCAATAGTTAAAGTCAAAAGAGTAGGAAAGGTAAGGCTATTTTGATAAAAAAAAGTCAATTTTAAGCACGATGTGCAGCCCTTGGTTGGGCTGTTTAACCTTTGAGTGGAATTCTACATGCAACACGAATTTAGTGACAGATTCGATGGTTTCGATGACGCTGATGTGAAAGCATCGGCCGAACGCTTTGAGGAAATGCTC
>JAIYBU010000074.1 GCA_027488335.1 Cytophagaceae bacterium | reverse complement strand
GCCTTTTGAAGAATAATATATTGTTTTCGTATTATATATTTGTATCATATTCTTTGAATGATAACCGCAATACATTAAAAAATTACAACAATGGCAAACGTTCCAGTAGCAAAATTAGAGTACATTTGGCTTGATGGTTACAAACCAACGCAAAGCCTTCGCAGCAAGACTAAAATTGAAAAAAACTTCAGTGGAAAATTAGAAGATTGCGGTATGTGGTCTTTTGATGGTTCTTCTACTCAGCAGGCAGAAGGTGGTTCGTCTGACTGTCTATTGAAGCCTGTATTCATTTGCCCAGACCCAACTCGTCTTGGTGCAGGCTTCTTGGTCATGTGTGAAGTTTTGAATGCTGATGGAACTCCACATGAGTCTAATGGTCGTGCTACTATTGATGATGAAGATAATGATTTCTGGTTTGGTTTTGAGCAAGAGTATTTCTTGTGGAACCCAGAAACAAACAAGCCACTTGGTTTCCCAGCAACAGGTTATCCAGCTCCACAAGGACAATACTATTGTTCAGTTGGTGCGGCCAACGCTTTTGGTCGTGACATGGTTGAAGAACATCTTGAAGTTTGTTTACAAGCAGGTCTAAACATTGAAGGTATCAATGCTGAGGTTGCCGCTGGTCAGTGGGAATTTCAAGGTTTTGCTAAAGGTGCAAAACAAGCAGGTGACGAAATGTGGATTGGCCGTTATTTGTTAGAAAAAATTGGTGAAAAATATGGTGTAGCCATCAACTGGCACTGTAAGCCATTGGGTGACACAGACTGGAATGGTTCAGGTATGCACGCTAACTTCTCAAATACATTATTGAGAACTTCAGGTAAGAAAGAAGATTACGATGCAGTTTGTCAAGCTTTTGCTCCATTCGTTAAAGAACACATCGCAGTTTATGGTGCAGACAACCACTTACGTTTGACAGGTAAACACGAAACACAATCAATTGATAAATTCTCTTACGGTGTTTCTGACCGTGGTGCTTCAATCCGTATTCCGATTGCTGCCGTTCAAAAAGGCTGGAAAGGATGGTTGGAAGACCGTCGTCCAAACTCAGCTGCTGACCCGTACAAAGTGGCAGCTCGTATCATCAAAACTGTAAAGACAGCAGTAATTCCTGCTTAATTATAAAGATTTTTTTTCGAATAATATTTTGTTCACAAAGCCCCATGATGTTTCGTGGGGTTTTTTGTTTGTGGAGCGAACTTCCAAGTTCGCTGATATGAAAAAACGTCGGCAGCGTTAAAAACACTGCCGACGTTAAACTTATAAAAGTGTATAATTACTTAACCGCCTCAACCCACTTTCGAGCATTTACGAAAGCCTCTAACCATGGTGTAACTTCATCATTCTTACGGTCAGGATAATTAGCCCAATTCCACGGGAATGTCGAACGCTCAATGTGTGGCATCATCACTAAATGACGGCCAGTTGCATCGCACATCATGGCAGTATTATAATCTGAGCCATTCGGATTGGCAGGATATTCTGCATAACCGTATTTTGCTACAATATTATATTGGTCTTCCGAATACGGAAGAGTGAATTTGCCTTCACCGTGAGACACCCAAACACCCAAAGTTGCTCCTTCAAGTGTCGAAAGCATCACCGAGTTGTTTTTCTGCACTTTCACTGATGTAAAAATGCTTTCGTGCTTATGAGAAATATTGTGGTGAAGTTTGCCATGAATTTCGTGTTCGGGATTTATCAAGTCTAACTCCATCAAGAATTGACAACCATTACAAATGCCAACTGAAAGGGTATCTTGACGTTTGAAGAAATTTTTGAGTGCTGTATTTGCTTTTTCGTTGTATAAGAATGCTCCTGCCCAACCTTTTGCCGAACCTAAAACATCTGAATTTGAAAAACCACCAACTGCACCAATAAATTGTATATCTTCCAGCGTTTCACGACCAGAAATTAAATCGGTCATGTGAACATCTTTCACATCAAAACCTGCCAAATACATGGCATTTGCCATTTCTCGCTCCGAATTACTGCCTTTTTCACGAATAATAGCGGCTTTTGGTCTTGGTTTACTTACATCAATTACTGGTTTTTTACCATCAAATTGCGTTGGGAAAGTATAAGTTAATGGCTGATTTTTGTAATTATTATATCGTACGAGAGAAACTCCGTTTTTGGTTTGTCTCGAATCAAGTAAGAAAGAAGTTTTATACCAAGTATCTCTTAATTGAGAAATGTTAAATGTTAAATGGTTAATGGTTAGTGTAGCTTCGTCATTAACAGAACCAATTTTAAATAATTCAATATTGTTTTCTGCAAAAACAGATTCAATTTCTTCATTGGCTTGAATTACGACTGCAATATTTTCTGCAAATAAAATCTTTACAAAGTCAGTTTCTCCCAGATTACTCAAATCAACGTTTGCACCGAGGTTTACATCAGCAAAGCACATTTCGAGCAAGGTGGTTATCAAACCACCGCTGCCAACATCGTGTCCTGCTGAAATTTTATCGGCTTTAATTAAATCCTGTAAAATATTGAATGCTTTCTTAAAATACTCCGAATCTTTTATTGTAGGCACTTCGCTACCAACTCTATTCAAAATTTGGGCGAAAGAGCTTCCCCCAAGTTTAAACAAATCTTGCGAAAGGTTCAAATAATAAATATTTCCACCGTTTTGCTTCAAAACAGGTTCAACTACTTTCGTAATATCAGAGCAATTTCCTGCAGCTGAAATAATTACTGTTCCTGGAGCAATTACCTCATCATTAGGATATTTTTGTTTCATTGAAAGCGAGTCTTTTCCCGTTGGAATGTTAATGCCGAGTTCAATCGCAAAATCTGAACAGCCCTTTACTGCTTCGTAAAGTCGTGCGTCTTCGCCTTCGTTTTTACATGCCCACATCCAGTTTGCTGAAAGTGAAACCGATTTCAACCCATCTTTCAATGGTGCAAAAACAATATTTGACAATGATTCTGCAATCGCAGTTCGTGAAGCCGCAACTGGGTCAACTAACGCCGAAACTGGAGAATGACCGATTGTTGTGGCAATCCCTTCTTTTCCTTTAAAATCAAGTGCCATTACACCTACATTATTTAACGGAAGCTGCAATGGTCCTACGCATTGTTGTTTCGCCACACGCCCGCCTACGCAACGGTCTACTTTATTGGTTAGCCAGTCTTTACACGCAACCGCTTCGAGTTGAAGCACTTGGTCGAGATAAGCTGGAATGTTTTCCGCAGAATAGGTTAAATCTGAATAGTTTCGCTCAACAGTTTTATCATCCATGATAAATTTGGGCGAGCTGCCAAACATATCTTCAATCGCAAAATCCATTGGTTTTATACCTGTTGATTTTGATTCAAATGTAAAACGATGACTTCCTGTAATATCTCCCACTTCATACATCGGCGAACGTTCACGGTCGGCAATGCGTTTGAGGGTTTCGATATCCTTTTCTCCAATCACAAGTCCCATACGCTCTTGCGACTCATTTCCGATGATTTCTTTGGCCGAAAGGGTAGGGTCACCGACTGGTAATTTATCTAAATCTATCAAACCGCCTGTTTCTTCTACTAACTCAGATAAACAGTTGAGGTGTCCACCAGCACCATGGTCATGAATTGACACGATTGGGTTATGGTCACTTTCAACCAAACCACGAATGGCATTGGCAGCACGTTTTTGCATTTCGGGGTTTGAACGCTGAATGGCATTTAACTCAATTCCCGAACCAAAAGCACCTGTATCGGCCGATGAAACTGCCGCCCCACCCATACCGATTCGGTAGTTTTCACCGCCCAAAATTACTACTTTATCGCCAACAGTTGGCTTTTGTTTGATGGCTTGGTCTGCTTTTCCGTAGCCAATTCCTCCAGCCATCATAATCACTTTATCGAAACCCAGTTTTCGTGCATCTTCTTCGTGTTCAAATGTCAAAACCGAACCCGTAATGAGAGGTTGACCAAATTTATTACCGAAATCAGATGCACCATTTGAAGCTTTTATCAAAATGTCCATTGGAGTTTGGTATAACCACGGACGTTCATCCATCCCTTTTTCCCACGGACGATTTTCTTCCAGGCGTGAATATGAAGTCATATACACAGCTGTTCCTGCCAATGGTAATGAACCTTGTCCACCCGCTAAACGGTCACGAATTTCTCCACCCGAGCCAGTGGCTGCCCCATTGAAAGGCTCAACAGTTGTAGGAAAATTATGCGTTTCGGCTTTTACTGAAATGACAGAGTTGAATTCTTTTTCAGCATAAAAATCGGGTTTATCGGCACTTAATGGTGCGAATTGAGTGATTTTTGGGCCTTTAATAAAGGCAACATTATCTTTATAAGCTGAAACGATATCATTCGGGTTCGTTTCCGAAGTTTTCTTAATTAATTTAAAAAGCGAAGTTTCTTTTGCTACGCCATCAATAACGAAAGTGCCGTTAAAAATTTTATGACGACAATGTTCTGAATTAACTTGCGAGAAACCAAAAACTTCTGAATCTGTTAATTTTCTACCCAACTTGGTAGAAAGATTATTCAGATATTCAACTTCTTCGATACTCAACGAAAGGCCTTCTTTTTTGTTATATGCTTCAATATCATCAATTTCGAGAATCGGTTCGGGCTGAACATTGATTGTATAAATTGATTGATTGAGTTCAGTATATTTTTGTGAAAGCATTGGGTCGAAATCTTTGAAGTTTTCGTCAACGGCTTTAAATTCTTCAATGCGTATAATACCCGAAATACCCATATTTTGAGTGATTTCTACGGCATTTGTACTCCACGGCGTAATCATTGCCGCACGTGGTCCAACAAAATATGCTTTTAACGTAGCAAAGCCATCATTAAACAATGTGTTATCATCTTTCGTATGGCTGTTAAATAGCCAAATTAGTTTTTGAATGTCTTCATTTGAAAATTTTTCGTGTGTTTGAACTGCAAAAACAGTATTCGATTGGCTTCCGAAGAAATGAATCATTTTGTTGCTATTTTGTAGAGGTTTTTGAAAACGCAAAATTAATTCAATTAAATGAAGAATGCGAGAAATTACTAATTTGAAAATCCGAAAATTTGTTGATTTGAAAATATAGAAAGTATGTTTATACTTCTTCTTGAAATAGTACAGTTTTGTGTAATTTTAAATGTTGAAAGTCAAAATTTCTATCAAAAACGAACTGATTTTTAGCTAACTTTGTAGTTTGAATGGGATAAAAAGGAAAGCATCGCTAAAGGGGAACCCAAGTCTGAAAGCTTCCTTGAAACTAATATGCAATGAAAAAAGTAGCATTTTATACACTGGGTTGTAAGTTAAATTATTCAGAAACCTCTACAATCGGACGAATGTTTGAAAGTCGTGGCTATCAAAAAGTAGAATTTAATGAAACCCCCGATATTTTTATAATCAATACTTGTTCGGTGACAGAAAATGCCGACAAAAAATGTAAAAAGATTGTCAAAGAAGCTAATCGAGTAAATCCTGATGGTTATGTAGCCATAATTGGTTGTTATGCACAACTAAAACCACAAGAAATAGCTGAAATTGAAGGTGTTGATGCCGTTTTGGGTGCTGCTGAAAAATTTCGTTTGGTTGATTTATTAGGTGATTTTGTAAAAGAACCTCGTGAGAAATTGGAAAAAGCGTCAATTTTCAATTCCAACATTGAGGAAGCCGTCGATTATCATACTTCGTATTCATTAAACGACCGAACTCGTACTTTTTTGAAAGTTCAAGATGGCTGTGATTATCCTTGTTCTTATTGTACGATTCCGTTGGCACGCGGGAAAAGTCGTTCAGATTCAATAGCAAATGTGGTGAAGGCTGCCAAAGAAATTGCTGAAAGTGGAGTTAAAGAAATAGTGTTGACAGGCGTAAATATCGGTGATTTTGGCCTGCAAAATGGTATTAGAGTTGAAACTTTCTTTGATTTGATTAAAGAGTTAGATGAAGTTGAAGGAATTGAACGTTTCCGTATTTCGAGTATCGAACCGAATCTTCTAACTGACGAAATTATTGAGTTTGTGGCAAAATCAAAGCGATTCGTGCCTCATTTTCATATTCCTTTACAATCGGGTTCGAGCAAAGTTTTGGCATTGATGAAACGTCGTTATAAGCGTGAACTTTATGTGGAAAGAGTCAATAAAATCAAACAATTAATGCCTGATTGTTGTATTGGAGTTGATGTAATTGTTGGACACCCTGGCGAAACTGAAGAAGAGTTTTTGCAAACATATAATTTTTTGAATGACTTGAGTATCAGTTATTTACACGTATTTACTTATTCAGAAAGACCAAATACTACGGCCATTTCTATTAAACCGATTGTTCCACAAAATAAACGTGCCGAACGCTCAAAAATGCTTCATATTTTATCGGATAAGAAAAGGAGATTTTTCTACGAAAGCCAAATAGGAAAACAATTTACAGTATTATTTGAGGAAGATATTGAGGATGGAAATATGCACGGCTGGACAGAAAATTATGTGCGTGTAACTGCCAAATACGACCCAATGCTTATCAATGAAACTAAGCAGGTGAGTTTATCTTCAATAAATGATAAAATGTTGGTTGAAGTGGAGGAAGTGGAAGAATATGTAGTGCATTAAAAATCTAATTCGTGCATTTGTAGAATAAAAAGCTACTAATGCACGATTTTTCCACTATAAAAACTCGTTTAAATCGCCTACACCTTCACGAATTACTTCAAAGTCGTCATCAACTGCCAAAACCACCGTTGAAGGTTCGATTCCACACCAACCTCCGTCAATAATAATATCAACTTTTTCAGAATTTTGTAAATAAATCACTTCGATTTCATTTGGGTATTCCAACATATCATCGACATCATCTTTTACTGACGTTGTGATAATTGGATTACCAAGCATTTCAATAATTTTTAGTGGAATTTCGTGGTCTGGAATTCTGATACCGATGGTTTTACGTTTAGTTTGAAGCGTTTTTGGTAAATCGCTCGTAGCAGGAAGAATAAAGGTGAAAGGGCCAGGTAACGCTCGTTTTAGTAACCTAAACGTATTGTTTGAAACTTTTGCGTATGTTGAAATATTACTTAAATCATGGCAAACAATCGAAAAATTATTGTGTTGGAGTTTAATTCCTTTGATTTTACTTAACTTTTCTACTGCTTTTGCATTAAATATGTCACATCCCATCGAATAAACGGTGTCGGTCGGATAAATGATAATTCCACCACTTTTTAGACATTCTACGACCTGACGAAGTTTTCTTTCATCTAAATTACTCGGGAATATTTCAATAATTTCAGCTGACATATTTCCATTGAGCAATTATCAGTGAACAATTATCAATAAAACTGATAATTGTTCACTGATAATTGAAAGATTTATTTACTTTTTTTTACTTTTTTATTACCAACGGCTGTTGCTTGATTATCTTTTGGAGCATTCATTTCCATATAATCAACTGTTAATGCGGCTAAAGATTTTACACCGAGCGTAAAACCTGATTCGTCAATATAGAAATCAGGCGTATGGTGCGGAGCAGGAGTGGTGCTTCCTTTTGGTTTTCCCCCTAAAAAGTAAAAGAAACCTGGTACTTTTTGTTGGAAGAAGCTGAAATCTTCTGCTCCAGTTTGTACGGGTTGCACTTTCACATTTTCTTTTCCTGCTACCCCTTCAACTGAAGCAATCATTTTTTCGGTTAAAGCTGGGTCATTGTAGGTTACGGGGTATCCTGTATCGATAGTTACATCTGCTTTTGCACCAGCACTTTCGGCAATATTTGTGGCTATTTCTCTGATTCTACGGTGAACCAAGTCTCGTTGTTCAGTTCCAAAAGTTCTGATTGTGCCAATCATATCTAAGTTTTCTGAGATAATATTTTGACGAATGCCACCGTGAATAGCTCCGACGGTTACAATTGCGGGATTCTCAGTGATATTTACATTTCGACTCACAATTGTTTGTAAACCCATCACAATTTGTGAAGCGGTTGTAATTGGGTCGATACCCGACCAAGGATTTGCTCCGTGTGTTTGCTTACCGTTGATTTTAATACCCAATTGGTCAACTGCGGCCATTGTAGCACCTGGACGGTAGCCAATTGTACCTACTTCCGTAACAGAACTTAT
>JAIYBU010000017.1 GCA_027488335.1 Cytophagaceae bacterium | reverse complement strand
CCAGGTTTTGCTCCTTGCGAAAGTTTGAGTTCAATCATTTTAATACAAGGATTATCTTGACAAAGTTTTACCAGTTTTTCCAAGACAAAATTCCCATCATCATCTCTGATTCCGAAATAAGCCGTGCCTATGTTTAGGACTACATCTGCCCCATTTTTATGATAAGGCGACAGGCCACCTTCACCCGTATTGTGGTAGCAACCAAACTTTGCCGCCCCTTTATTCATGGAATCAATAGCGGTTGCCGAAAGCGAACCGTAACTCATTCCAGAAATATTAACGACCGATTTTGGTAAGAAAGGATTTTTTCGATTATGATACTCTCCAATGACCTTGGCAGACGGGCAAACATAAGGATTTGCCAAATTTGGGTGGTCTTTGGGCAATTTAAAAGGCAACATCGCAGGTTTTATGAAATTATAACCTGCACTATACATATCTTGGTCAGTGCCAAAACCTTGAAAATTATTTTCTTTTTTCGAAGAAGCATATATCCATGAGCGTTGACGACGATTAAACGGTAATTCTTCTCGGTTATTGGCCACAATATACTGACGCAATTCAGGCCCAACACTTTCGATAAAATAACGCAAATGCCCCACAACAGGAAAATTATGCTGAATCGTATGGCGTTTCTGAAGAATATCTTTAAAAAAAAGTATAACCAAAAAAATGAGAATATAAGCCCACCAAGCTATACTACTAAAAAAATGTGCGATGGATTCCATGGGTATCTGAATAAAATGTTAATACAGCAAGATACAAGGATATTTCAAATCAAACAAAAGGTTTGGATTGAGACAAGATATTTTAACCAAAATCTAATTTTATTTCAAAAAAACAAAAAAATTATTAAACGGATACATATATCTACAATCAATTAATAAACAAGACATTAGAAAATTACAAAAACAGGATTTTGGAAGTGATATAGAAGAAAAAATGACTTTAACAAAAGAACTAATGTGACAAAGGTTTGTAAGTGAAGTCAAAATAACAAATGCTTAAAAAGAAAAATGGAGCTGAAGACCAACCCCATTTTTACTGACAATTGCTATTGAGTGAATATTGTTATTATAAGATAATTGCTATTGAAAATTTAATTTTGAGTGAAACCTTTTTGATAAATCATAACCTATTGAGTGTTCCCTAAATTTGGTTAGAAGCCCATTCGATGTCCCCCTTTTTTGAAAACCAGTAATTGCTATTGAATTGTACTTTTTGAATAAAACTTATTAGTAGAAGAGAAAATAATGGAGCGTTTTAGCTCAATCATTTTAGAAGTTTTTTCGCTCAATAGTTTTACTGAAAATATACTGTAACCCAAAAAATCACGTCCAACACCCCCCACAAATGAGTATTTGTACTTAGTTATTAGGAAAGCATGAATTCTCACTAATGGAAGGGTTGGAGTGACCATTACGATGTCCCAAATGTTACAATGAAATAATCATACCAAATCTTCAAACAAGTGCTTTTATAGTAGCTTATCTAATGAATAAATGCACTTTTAAAGGTCTTTTATCGAAGTAAAAGGGTTGAATTTTAAGGAGAAAAAATACCATTAGACAAGAAATCAGAGATTTGTAACCTTTTGATAAGATTTTTCAAGAAATTTAAATTTTAAATTAAAATCTGTCTGTTAAATGCCATAGTTTCATCACATAAAATAAATAAATTATTCAGCGGTAGCAAAAGCACTTACACCCTAATAGTGGCACAGATTTTGATAAGGCAGACCTCTTTATGAGTAAAACACAAATTGTACTATTCTAATAAACAAAACAAGAAAAAATGAAATCTGCAGCGAAAACAACCTTAAACTCAATGAAGGAAGTATTGCACGAAATCAATACTTTGGTTGCTCAACAAGAAAAAGAAGATTACGCCAAGATTTTTATGGCAAAGAATAATTTAAGCCTGACCTACAAGTCGAACCATTATTTAGAAATTATGGGTACAACCACAACGCTTCAAAACCAAAGCAATCTATGGAACGCTGACATAACTTTTTAATCTAATCGCAATTCCATTTCGTCACCCGTGAGGCGAAACCCAAATTTTTCATAGACAGGTCGGCCATCGTCCGAAGCATGTAGCGAAATTCGCTTATAACCACGATTGATAGCTTCTTGCAAAATATTATTAAATATTGTCTTCCCTACACCCTTTCCCCGCCATTGACGTAACGTATAAATATTTAAAATATAGGCAATTTTGCCGTCAATAAGCGTGAATCCAGGAGTAATCTGAAAAAAGCATAAGCCACTTGTAGCCACGATTTCGTTGTCGTAAATGGCCAACCATGCTACAAACTCATCGGCTTGCATGGCTCTTGATAAATACTGACGCAGAGAGCTTCTGAGTTGCTCTTCACTGTATTGGTGTGTCTCAGTAGGTTGAATTTCTTTCAGAAATTCAATACGAAGCCTGACCAACTCATCAAGGTCGTCAAATGTAGCTTTTCGGTAAGAGACTTGCATATCTTGATAGGACACCTGTTAATAAATAGAAATAATAAAAGGCAGGTTAAAAACCTGCCCTACAATTCTTAATAAAGTTCTGATAATTTCTGCAATGCTTCCATTACAATTGGCTTGTCTTCTGGGTAAGTTACACCAAACCACTCCGACTCGTTCGAGAAAACCTTGCATTTTCCTAAACCATTCTGAATCAAATATGTCATCACGGTTGGAATATAAAACTCAGCTTTTGGCGAATCAATGTTTTTGATTGAATATTCTTTAAACATTTCATTGATTACGGGGAATACATTCGGCATAAAACCCCAAAAATTCATTGAAACTGGTGTATTTTCTGGTAAAGTTGTCAAAACGTCACCTTCTTCAAATACAATCGAATTATCTTCTTGGCGATAAATTTTCGTACGTTCAGTTACTACTTCTAAATAACCATTGTCATCTACTTCACAAACACCTCTCGAAACCGAACCATTTTCTGATAACGTATTTTTGATTTGATAACCCACCATGGCATGGCAAGTCTCGTCGGTATTAGTTGTTAAGAAATCGGCCATGATTTTGAAGCCTTCGTAACCATAAAAATCATCGGCATTGATTACCGCAAATGGCGTGCTGGTGTGCTCCCAGGCACAAAGCACTGCGTGGCCAGTTCCCCAAGGTTTGGTGCGTTCTACCGTTCCAAGTTCGGGGGCTACGTATTTTTGTACGCCTTGAATCGCAAAATCGTAGTCGATTTTTCCGGCCAATTTTGGCCCGAATATTTCTTCAAAATCTGCTTTTAATTCCTCTCTAATAATGAAAACGATTTTCCCAAAACCCGCCTTGATGGCATCGTGAAGGGAATAATCAATGATAGTTTCGCCGTTTGGCCCAAATTTATCCAATTGTTTGATACCTCCGTAGCGACTGCCCATTCCTGCGGCTAAAATAAGAAGAGTTGGTTTTGACATGTAATGATTGTATAGTTTGAAAGTCAGTTTAATTTTTAGTCGATATAATCTGAGAAAACATATAACTTTATATTTGTAACTCATTTTCTCGGACAAATTTACAAAACACTTTTCGGACTGTCAGAAAAACTTTGATTAATAATAATTGTTAAATCTACACTTAATCTATAATTTTGCTTAACATCTAATCAATCTGACTATGTATCTACGTTTTTTAGCATTTTTTATGCTGTTTTGTGCTTCTTTGCAAAGCTATGCACAAGGTTTCTCGATGAATAAATTGCCTCTTAGCGACTGGGATTTAGGCAATTGGAAACAAGTCGAATCTATTGATAATCCTTTTAAGAAAAAAGCCTCTTTTGTGGCTGGAAGTAAGTTTTTGTTTGCCAACACTGCGGGCAAAATGACCTCAAAACTCACCACTGCCGATGCCAAAGTAAGATTTGAGTTTATGCTGGGCAATAGCAGCGAAGCGATTTTTTACATTCAAGGCAAACACGCAATCGTTTTGAGTAACCTTCGTCCAAGCGGAACAATTCTGTTGAAAGATGGCGGTGTAAAACTACCAAATCAGAATGCTGGAAGAACGGCTGGACTTTGGCAAACGCTTGAACTGACATTTTCGGAGGCTTCGTTTGGCAATGCCATTACACTCGAAAAAGTAGTCTTGAACGATGTATTGATTCATCAAGGCTATGTTTTGGCGTCGGAAGTTAAAAATGAAGGCCCAATTGTATTTGAAAACAAATCAGGAAGTGTGGCCGTAAAAGATTTTGAGTATTTGAAATATAATAACGAAAAGCCATTGAAATTGAGTGGTTTGAGCTACGAACTTTACGAAACATTCGACTGGGACAAACAGTTTGCCAAAAAGAAAGAAACACCCAACGATGCAGGAAAAGCCACGGAACTGACCAAAGATTATGGCGTTGGCTTTAATCGTTTCTTATTGGTTTTTAAGGGAGACTTAAACGTTGAAAAAGATGGAAGTTATTCATTAATAGCCGATTGTGCAGGAAAATCGGCCCTTATCGTTGATGGAAAAGAGGTATTACCCATGAGCGATGAAAGCTACCGTAAACCAAGAATTGTATACTTAGACTTAAAAAAAGGCAAACATTCGATTGAAATGAAGTATATAAAAGTTTGGTGGAAAGCCGAACTCGGACTTTTTGCGGCTGGCCCAGAAATCAGACCTTATGCACTTCATGCCGAAACCTCATTGCCAACACCACAAGCCGTTGGCGAGATTGATATTCAACCAAAAAATGAGGTAGAAATGGTTCGTTCGTTTGTGATGTTTGATGGCCAGAAACGTACACACGTTATTTCAATTGGCAGCCCGAAAGGCTCACATTATACCTATGATTTAGACCAAGCAGCTTTACTTTATGCTTGGCGTGGAGATTTTGCCGATGTAACCGAAATGTTCCATGAGCGTGGCGAACCGCAATTATTGGAAGCAAAAGGAGTAAAAACGAAGTTTTCGGGAAAACCTTCGGTAGCTGTTTTGACAGATGCAAATGCTCCAATGCCCGATTCGTTGGATGCTTACAAAACGTTGGTTTTCAAGAGTTATTCGCTCGATAGTGAAGGTTTACCGACTTATAAATTTTCATTAAACGGAACAGAAATTACACAAAAAATCACGCCAGATACGGAAGGCATTTCGGTGACAACTTCAGCCAATAATGGAGCAAATTTATATTGTAAATTGGCAGAAGGAAAAACCATTTCAATGATTGAAAAAGGTCGTTATTTAGTTGATAATCAGTATATTTTAGTTGACCCTAAGGCAAAACCAATCATTCGTAATTCAAAAACTGGACAGGAAATAATCATGCCATTGAGCAGTACGGTTTCTTATTCGGTTGCGTGGTAAAATATTATTTTGAAATATTGCAAAAGACATAAACAATGAAAAAAATATTAGTTCTATTTCTCATTTTGGGCAATTTAGGAGCTTTTGCTCAGAATAGACCTTTGGTAGAAGAAGACTTCTACCGTATCGTTACGTTGCCAGTTCCCGAAGGTGTAAAACTCGAAGTGGGTGGTTTAGCCGTGATGCCCGATGGTCGTTTGGGGGTTTCTACTCGCCGTGGTGATGTTTGGGTAGTCTCAAACCCGTACATGAAAAATGGTACGCCGCCTACCTACAAGCGTTTTGCTTCGGGTTTGCACGAGGCTTTGGGTTTGGCTTATATTAAAGGGAATTTGTGGGCAACTCAGCGTGGTGAAGTAACAATCTTGAAAGATAATAATGGAGATGAAGTTGCTGATGAATATGAAGCCTTTCAGAAATTTCCACTTTCAGGAAATTACCACGAATATTCTTACGGGCCAGTACTTTTGCCTGATAATGACATGCTTTACACCTTAAATCTTGGCTGGCAAGGCAAAGGTGTAAGTTTAGTAAAATGGAGAGGCTGGATGCTCAAGGTTTCACCCGATGGAAAAATGACTCCGTGGGCCACAGGTTTGCGTTCGCCCGCAGGTTTTGGAGCATTAAAAAATGGGGATATTTTTTATACGGAAAATCAAGGGGATTGGGTTGGCTCTGGCCGCATGACTCACCTCGAAAAAGGCGATTTTGCAGGAAATCCAATGGGTTTACGTTGGACTTCGGAAGAAGGTTCTCCATTGAGTATTAAACCATCAGATGTACCTGATACGGGTGAGCCGCTTTATGAAGTTGCGAAGCGTTTCCCGAGTATTAAAGTGCCAGCAGTTTGGTTTCCGCATACACTAATGGGAATTTCAACGGCCGATGTCATTGAAGATACTTTCGGTGGAAAGTTTGGACCTTTTGAAGGACAATTATTTGTTGGCGACCAAGGACACAGCAAAATCATGCGTGTGTATTTAGAGAAAGTTGATGGAAAATATCAAGGTATTTGTTTTCCTTTCAGAGAAGGTTTCCAATCGGGTATCTTACGTATGCGTTGGGGACTTGACGCTTCGATGTTTGTGGGTATGACAAGCCGTGGTTGGGCTTCGACAGGTAAAGACGAATTTGGTTTACAACGCTTAGAATGGACAGGAAAAACGCCATTTGAAATGAAAACTGTGAAGTCAATGTCGGATGGTTTCTTGATTGAATTTACGCAACCCGTTAATAAAGAAACCGCCAAAGCACTTGAATCATACAAAATCAATAGCTTTACTTACAAATACCACCATAATTACGGCAGTCCGATTATCAATGCAAAGAACTTGAAAATCAAAGGAATACAAGTGGCAGAAGATGGCATGAGTGTACGTTTGGCGATTGATTCTCTGCGTCTTGGTTACATTCACGAAATCAGACTCGAAGGGATTAAAAATACTGATGACCGTCCGCTTTTGCACGTATTTGGTTATTACACGCTTAATAATATCAATACTTCCGCAGCTCCACTCGACTTAACAAAATATGCCGTAGTTGAGAAAAAAGCCGAAGCAATGGCACACGAAGGACACAATATGTCGGGAATGTCGAAACCAGTAAATGTGGTTTCGGCCAAAAGAGTTAACGAAATGCCAGCCGATTGGGGCGGAAAAGTTGACCAAACGCTTTCGGTAGGAACAAAACCAGGTTTGAAATTTGATGTAACTAAATTCCAAGTAAAAGCAGGTAGTAAAATCCGTTTAGTTTTCAATAATAACGATGATATGCTTCATAATTTGGTTATCGTAAAACCAAAAACCGTAGCGAAAGTTGGAGAAGCGGCATTTAAAATGGACCTTGATGGCGAAGCAAAAGCCTATGTTCCTGACTTGGAAGAAGTGCTTTTCCATACAGGACTGATGCAACCCGAAAGCCAAGAAACTATCTATTTTGTAGCACCAAGTACCCCAGGCGATTATACGTTTGTGTGTACTTACCCAGGGCATTATACATTGATGCAGGGAATTATTAAGGTGGTGAAGTAATATAGGATAGTAAAGTGTAATCTATTGAAGTCGAGATAGTATATCTCGACTAACGGCTGATAGTTTAATTGTTTTATATATTTTTGTATTACCGAAACAATCTATTGACCGTTCGTCTATCGACTGAAATATATGCCTCAAACAATCTCCGAATTTGGAATCATCAAAAAAGCCAGCGATTATGACTTGGCTGATGATACATTTTCGGAGATTTTTGTTTCTGACCGCACTTTTCAACACCTCAAAAATATTACCTTTTCGGGTGCAAATGATTTATTATTAAGCTATATTACTCAAAAAGGTAAGGAACAAATTCGACTCAAAAACTACGTAGGTTTGCTGCAAACTCCCGATGGCAAGCAGATTGAAATTCTGCCCAAATCAACAGCAAATTCGCCAAAAGAAGCACGCAAAATGCTGCTGAAAATGCTCAAAGTTTTGCCCAATTCTCCTTATCAATCTTTATCAAATTCACATCTCGAAACTTCACATTTGCCACTTTTTGAGATTTTTGTGCATGTGTTTTTAGATGAACTCGAAAAACTACTTTCACAAGGATTAGGACGAAATTTTGAACGGCAAGAAGCTAACCAAACTTTCATCAAAGGTAAAATTTTAATAGCAGAAAATCTTCGCCAAAACCCAATTCGAAAAGAGCATTTCTTTATTACTTTTGATGAATTCACGGCCGATATTCCGCCAAATAGAATTTTAAAACATTGCTTACAACTACTTTATAAACAAGGCTTTAGCCACCGAACTCAACAGCGAATCAATAAAAATATCGGTATTTTTGAAGAAGTAAGACCAAGCAATAACATCGAGCAAGATTTGGCTCAATCTTTTCATAAAAATCTATTTTTTGTTCGTTACGAGAAGTTGCTTCATTGGGCAAATATTTTTATAAAAGGGCAATCATTTTTGCCTTTTGCGGGACAATATTTACAACTCGGACTGCTATTTCCGATGGAAGTTTTGTTTGAAAATTACGTTGGAAAATTCTTTAAGAAATATTTTGTAGAAAACTACGAAGTAAAAATCCAGGACAAAGCCAAGTTTCTAATTGACAGCCATTTAGACAAAGCTAAGTTTAGATTAATACCCGATATTGTGCTGAGAAACGAAACAAAAACCTTCGTTTTCGATACAAAATGGAAGTTGATTGATGCTGCAAAACCCAAACAAAATTATGGTATTGAGCAATCGGACTTATATCAAATGTATGCCTACGGAAAAAAATATCATGCACAACAACTTTTTTTGATTTATCCAGCCAATGACAACTTCCAAATGCCACTCCAAGTGTTTGACTATGAGGCTGATATGAGTTTACAAATCATTCCTTTTGATTTGACCCAAAACCTGCAAAAGCTGGAGAAAAATCTTACGGGTTTGATGAGAATAGATTGATAATTGGTTAAAATTATTATCTTGCATCATCATATTCAACCTCCCTTAAAAAATGCCTATTTTACTAACTTTCTTTGCTATTCTGGCACTTGTGCTGCTGGTAGCTTATGTAAAACTCGACACTTTCGTTTCATTTATTTTAGTTGCCATCGGTTTGGGAGTGGCCACGGGAATGGACGTTTCAGCAATCGGAAAATCTATTCAATCGGGTATTGGTGGCACACTCGGCGACTTAATTCTGATTATTGGGTTTGGAGCGATGCTCGGTAAACTCGTTGCCGAAAGTGGTGCTGCCCAACGCATTACCGATGCTCTCATTAGCCTTTTTGGCGAAAAATATCTACAATGGGGTTTAGCACTTGCGGGTTTTATCATCGGCATTCCGTTGTTTTATAATGCGGGTTTTATCATCGTTGTACCGCTCATTTTTTCGATTGCGGCTTCGGCAAAATTGCCACTTCTGTATGTCGGAATGCCGATGCTTACAGCCCTCTCGACTGCTCACGGATACTTACCTCCGCACCCATCGCCTGCTGCTATTGCCTCACAACTAAAAGCCGACGTTGGGCAAACGCTTATCTATGGAATCATCATTGCCATTCCTGCCATTGCAATAGCTGGGGTACTTTTCGGACGAACGTTGAAGCAATATAAACCACAAATTGATGGCAATTTAT
>JAIYBU010000035.1 GCA_027488335.1 Cytophagaceae bacterium | reverse complement strand
TGAGCTTCCGAAAGTGTCACACCCGACAGGATGAACATCCCCCCTATTTTTGGAGCAATTGATGCCGCCAAACCATTGAAAGATTGTGCAAAATTTAGACGTTGCGTGGCTCCTTCGGGTTCGCCCAGTACGGTCATATAGGGATTTGCGGCTGTTTCGAGAAATGTCAAGCCCGATGCAATCACAAAGAGAGCGGTCAAGAAAAATGAAAAAATACGAGTATTGGCCGCAGGAACGAACAAAAATGCCCCAATTGCAAAAGTAATAAGACCCGCAATGATACCAATTTTGTAACCATACTTTTTCATCACCATTCCCGCTGGAATCGCCATGACAAAATAAGCCACAAAAAAAGCACTATCAATCAAAGCCGACTGAAAATCGGTGAGTTGACAAGCTTTTTTGAGGTGTGGAATCAGAATTGGATTGAGATTGTGGGCAAACCCCCACAAAAAAAACAACGATGTAAGTAATACAAAAGGAACAAAATACTTGTTTTTCATAGAATGGCAACTGAATAAGTAATGATGTAAGGTTGAAATATTTATGCAATTATACAGATATATGCCACAGAAAGGAAATTTTATGATTTTATTTCTATCTAAAAATCAAGCCTTCAAGTATTCAACGTAAATCATTCCAGACCTTGTATGAATAAACATAACTCGAATCCCATACTTCTCCACTCTCCTGTAAAGAGCCTGTCGAGTAAGTCCTATTTCTCTGGCGGCATCGGTAATATTTCCGTTAATTTTCTTTAAAGCATTGATAATCAACATCTTATCTACTTATTTTAGTTGATAAGTTTGGTTGAATGTACTTTGTACCCGAATCAATCCCAGCATTTCAACTTCGGAAGCTATCGCTAAAATGGCACTGATTTTTGATAAATATAACCCAAATTTTTCGTTCAATTATAAATTTACGGATGTGGAATATACAAAAAATCAATTACGAATAGCTTAGCAGAAACCTCTCGTTGATTGTATGTATGTTAGCCATTTTTATTTTTGCTTTAAGATTATGGCCTGGCTTCATTTATGTCCGAACAACGCACAAAAGAAATCGTAATCCAAAAAGTTTTGGGGGTATCTGTTACCAATCTTTAGGTTTACTTTCGCAAGATTTTGTAGAATTAGTTATTTTTTTGTCTCATTACTTCGCTCATTTCCTACTATATTATGAGTCAATGGCTTGAAGATTACAAAGATTATAGGATAAACATCGGGGTGAGCGTATTTACAATCGCACTGGCGTTATATTTACTAATCACCTTACTAACAGTTAGTTATCAGACTATAAAAGCCGCATTGATGAATCTTATGAAGAATTTAAAGGTGGAATAAATTAATTTGGAATTTATCAGAAATTTTAATGTATCATTGGGTTGTAACAGTTTTTTGCAAATCAATACTGCTTTTTTATTGTAAAATCATGGTTTTAATACCAATCTACGCTCCAAAAATCGTCTATTGTTTGTCGTTTTATCATCAAGCGGATACATAATATTTTAGGCACAGTTTACTTTGGGCATAGTTTTTGATAATTTCAGCGTAAATGTAAAACGCCTCCCGAAAACTATTTATTAAACACGAATTTGCAACTTTATGGACATTCTTGAACTCATCAAAGACAAATTGACTGATTCTGTTATAGAGAAGGTTAGTAACTTTCTGGGCGAACACCCAGAAAATATCGGTTCTGCACTCAACAGCTCTATGCCAATTGTATTGGGTGGAATTATGGGAAGTGCATCAAACGACGAAGAGGTGGGCAAGGTAATGGATGTCTTAAAAGATGGCGGTCATACGGGTGAAATTCTCGAAGATTTGCCAAATCTGCTCAGTAATTTCGATAAAACACAGCTACTAATCACAATTGGCTCTAATATTTTCAATCATTTTACAGGCAGTAAAGGAAATTCTATTGTAGAAAAGTTATCAATCCTGACGGGTATCCGTAAAACTTCGGCATCTTCGTTAGTAGGTTTGGCGGCTCCGTTAGTTTTAGGTGCATTGGGAAAAGTTGTTAATAAAGAAGGTCTTGGAGTTTCGGGCTTGACAAGACTTTTGGCCGACCAACGAGAATCTGTTTTTGGAGCTTTACCGCCTGCAATTGCCAACAAACTCAATTTTAAAAATACGACCTCAACGGTCAAGCCTGAAAGTGAAGAAAAACCAAAGGAAATTAGTAACGACACCAAGGAAACCAAAGGCTTTTTATCTTGGATTCCGTGGATATTAGTTGGTTTAATTTTTTTGGCGGGCTTGGCATATTTTTGGAAATATCGTAAAAGCGTACAACCTTCCGAGTATGCCACTAAAATTGACATATTACCAAAGCAAGATTCAACGTCAATCGATAATGAATTCTCGGCTGCAACTCCAACCGATACAAGCACTGTTTTTACCAATACTGAAGTAATAACAGCAACTGAAGAAGCTAAAACACCCGAAAAAGTTGCGGTAGAAAAACCAAAAGTTGAAGAAACAAAAAAGGTTGAAGTAATTAAACCAGAAGAAACTAAAGTTAAAGAAACTCCTAAAGTTACTGAAAATGTATCTTCCAGCGGTGAAGATATAAGTCAGCAACTAAAAAGCAGTAAATCGTGGATAAGTCTGAATACTAATTTTAAGAATAATAGTGCAGAAATCAGTTCAAAAGGCGATTTAGACAAGGTCGTAAAGTTTTTGAAAGCAAACCGTAAATCAAAAATTACAATTGCAGGTGGCTCACAAAGCTCAAAAAGAATACTCGGCGAAGACCGTGCCTATGCCATCAGAGAAGTTTTACTCGAACAAGGCGTAAACGAAAACCAAATTTTGATACAAGGCACATCAGTAAAAGATATTGACTCGAAAGTAGTTTTAAAAGTACAATAATCTTTCGTAAAAACCTTCAATCTGAACGTTCAGCACTATTTTTTCAATGATTAAGCGTTGGCAGGGTTTAGGGTCCTGCCAACGCTTTTTTTACGACGTCACGGATAATTTTAAGCAGCCAGTTCCTTCAAAGCAGCCACAAACTTGTCCAGTTCGGCCGTAGAAGTATAAACATTTGGCGTAATTCGGCAGCCTTGCACATTCGCATAATCAATGGCTACCGTCCAAATTTTATAATTATTAAGAAGCATTTTTGCCAAATCAGCGGGCTTTATGGTTTTGATACCGACATTAGCAATGCCACAAGCACGCTTGGCATCGGCTGGCGTATTCAGCACAATATTTGGAATATCTCGCACTTGTTTTGTCCAATATTCTTGTAAAAAACGTAATCTTGCTTCTTTGCGTTCGATACCAATTTTCTGATGAAAATCAATGGCGTTACTTATCGTGAGGTCGGTATGCACAGGGTGCGTACCCGTATGATTCAATTTTCTAATATCATCATCTTGGTAGCCCATATCGCCAAACATTTGCCAAAGTTTGCTGATTTTATCTTTTTTCACATACAAAAGTCCGGCACCAAGTGGCACACTCAACCATTTGTGTAAGCTACTTCCATAATAATCGCAACCCAAATCGCTAATTTTATAATCAATATGTGCTAAAGCATGAGCTCCATCAACCATCACATCAACGCCTTTTGCATGAGCCATGTCAGCTATTTTTCGGATAGGTAAAATCTGTCCAGTGATATTTACTATGTGACAAACCATCAGTAGTCGAGTTTTAGGCGTAATGGCTTTTTCGTAGATTTCTACAATTTCTTCATCAGATTTTGGATGATTCGGAATCGAAATAATTTTGTTTATAATTCCGTATCGACGGGCTTGCAACTTAAACATATCAAGCATTGCACCGTAATCTTGCATCGCCATTACGGCCTCATCCCCTGCTTTCCAGTCGTAGCCCGCAATGACTGTATCGAGCGATTCGGTCGTGTTTCTCGTAATGATTAATTCTTCCATTGAACAGCCCGCCAATGCCGCCAATTTCTTGCGAGCTTCGGCTTTATCATCAAATTGCCGAGTACGCATATAGTAGGATGCTTGAAAATTGATTTCACGTACATTGCTAATAAATGCCTCTAACGTTTCTTGCGGAGTAAACGAGTAATAACCGTTTTCGAGATTGATATAATCGGGTTTAATTCGATACGATTTTCTAATTTCTGCCCAAACATCTTCATTTTTAGCTAAGTCTTCGGGGTTTTGTTGCTCAAATCTCGCCAATGTTTTTTTTCCAAAAGAAGGAATAGCAAAGCTTGAAGCGGTTAAGGTCTTGATAAATTGACGTTTGTTCATTATAAATTGAAGTTTAGGGTTTGATGAAGCTAAAATAATTTGGAATAGATTTTTTGAAATCTTATTTAAAATTTACCGAATTAACAAAATATATCCTAAAATTAAAGAACTTATCGCTTTAGCCATATATTTAATCTCTTTTTTTGACAAACATTTCTTTATTTTTCGTCTATTTTCAATAAATTTACTGTCTATTCAACCTATAAAAATGTCAAATTTCAACATCGACGATATAAAATCTCGTACTTTTGATGCCATTGTGGTCGGTACGGGTATGAGCGGTGGCTGGGCAGCCAAAGAACTCACCCAAAAAGGGTTACGCACATTGGTTCTGGAGCGTGGACGAGACGTAAAACACATAACAGATTACCCCACAACCCTAAAACAACCATGGGAATTTGAGCATCTGGGGCAAGTACCACTCGAAATCAAGAAAGAGTATCAAATTGCCAGTAAAAACTACATTTTTAGTGAAGCAACGGCTCATTTTCTCACAAAAGATGCCGAGCAAGAGTACATACAAGACCGCCCCTACGACTGGATACGTGCCTATCAAGTTGGTGGCCGCTCACTCCTTTGGGGACGCATGACCCAACGCTGGAGCGATTATGATTTTGCAGGCCCAGCCCGTGACGGTTACGCAGTAGATTGGCCGATTCGCTACGCCGATATTGCTCCGTGGTACAGTTATGTCGAAAAGTTTGCAGGAATTGCGGGCAATCGAGATGGACTCTCTACCCTACCCGATGGCGAGTTTTTGCCTCCGCACGAAATGTCGTGCATTGAGAAACATTTCAAAAGCAAAATAGCCCCAAAATACCCCGACCGCCACGTAATTATTAGTCGAGTAGCACACCTTACTCAACCCAAAGAAATCCACTATAAACAAGGTCGTGCAGCTTGTCAAAACCGCACAATTTGTGAGCGTGGCTGTCCGTATGGTGGTTATTATAGTAGTAATTCTTCTACGATTCCGTGGGCTGAAAAGACTGGTAAAATGACACTACGCCCACATTCGGTGGTGCATTCAGTGATTTATGATGAAGCCAAAAGCCGAGCCACTGGCGTGCGTATCATTGATACTAATACCAATGAATTAATTGAATATTACGCTAAAATCATCTTCTTGAATGCTTCGGCACTTAATACAAATTTGATTTTGCTTAATTCTACTTCTAACCGTTTCCCGAATGGCTTGGGCAATGACAATGGTTTACTCGGAAAATTCATGGCCTTTCATAGTTATCGAGGAAGAATGTCAGCCGAATACGAAGGTTTCATGGATTCGATGACCGATGGCCGCCGTCCAGGAAGTAGTTATATTCCACGATTCAGAAATGTATTCAAGCAAGAAACCGACTTTTTGCGTGGTTATGCTTCTACGCTTAGTGCTTCTCGAATGGAAATCACTGACAAAGATAGTTTGGGCGAAAATCTAAAAACTAATTTATTGAATCCAAAACTGGGTTTATGGGGAATAAATTCGAGTATGATGGCCGAAACAATTCCAAAAGAAAGCAGTGTTGTAAAACTCGATAAACAACTCGTCGATAAATACGGTATTCCACAACTACAAGTGTCGATTGGCTACGATGATAACGACGAAAAGATTTTGAAAGATTTTCACGAACAATTTTCAGAAATGTACCACGAAGCAGGTTTCACAAACATTCAAACCATTGATACTAAACGGCTCCCAGGCAATGCCAACCACGAAATGGGTGGAGTAAGAATGGGCAAAGACCCAAAAACTTCGCTACTTAATAAATGGAATCAATTGCACGCCTGTAAAAATGTTTTCGTGACCGATGGTGCTTGCATGACCTCAACTTCTACCCAAAACCCATCGCTTACTTACATGGCTCTCACTGCTCGTGCGGTTGATTATGCCGTGAAACAACGATTTTGATACATCTAATTTCTGAATAATTGGTGGTGTACCAATTATTCAGAAATTCCATAAAATCTTGCCGCATTTTCGCCTAAAAACTTGGTTTTTTCTGTCGCTGAAAAATCTTTTATATATGTGTCTATAATTCCTTTTACTTGGGTATAATCGCCCGCCACTAAGCATACAGGCCAATCTGAACCAAACATGGTTCTGTCTGCACCGAAAGCATCAAAAACAACCTCTAAATAAGGTTTTATTTGTTCATAAGTCCAGCTTTCCCAATCGGCTTCTGTGATAATTCCCGACACTTTACAATATAGATTCTCAAATTTTGCAAGTGCCGTAATATCATGTTTCCATTCATCAATCAAACCTGCTTTTATGTATGGCTTAGCGATGTGGTCAAGCACAAAAGGCTGGTCAGGAAAAGTTGATACAAAGGTTTGAGTAGCGGCTAAATGCTTCGGAAAAACAAGAATATCATACGTAAAACCATGATTCTTGAGTTTTGAAATTCCACGTAAAAACTTGGGGCGAAGCATATATTCGGTATCGGGTTCGGCTTGCAAAACGTGCCTAAAACCCGCCAGTTTTTTCTCTGCTTTCCATATGGTCAACTCTTCATCAATATCATCGGCTTGGAGGTCAATCCAACCCACTACGGCTTTTATGAAATCGTTTTTATTGGCCAAATCGAGCAAAAACTTTGTCTCTGCCAAACTTTGGTCGGCTTGTACCGCTACACAGGCATCAATATTATTGTGCTGCAAAGTTGGCTGTAAATCTTCGGGATAAAAATTCCGCTGAATAACCGACATATCATCCGTAATCCACGAATCACGGATAGGGTCGAAAGTCCAAAAATGTTGGTGCGAATCAATCGTCATTTTATATTTTTTTTCAAAGTTATCGAATCAAAGGAATAACACGCAAGTCATACGGTATTTTTATATATCCTAAATCTGACAAGCAGGAAACTTGTTCTGGAAATGAGCAGAATTAATTATTGTTCAAAATTAAGACAATGATAGTATAATATAAATAAACAATTGCACTAATCTCATTGATATTGTATTTTTTTAATAGACTTTTCTTGCACAATTCATTTAAAGCTTTTACTTTTGGGTTAAAGTTGTGTGGATTTAGTAGTAGAAAAGGCTATAGGAATTTTACCCATAGCCTTTCTTTATTTTATGGATGAGTAATTCTCAAAAAAAACTTCTATCTTTAAACTTCACTTTAGATTTTCTTCATCAATTCACAAATCGCTTTTTCTTACTATCTTAATGAACGAATCGAAGCTTCGTTTCGCAACAATATGAGTAAAATTACCGACGAACTACAAGCCATCGCTACGCCCCAAAGAGCCGAAACTTCTGCGTGGTTTTTCAAAACTGGAAATGGTCAATATGGCGAAGGCGATGTTTTTATCGGTGTTTCAAACCCTGATTTACGGGCAGTTTGCAAAAAATACCTTTCTTTAACCTTTGAAGACCTCCAAGAATTATTGGATAGCGAAATTCATGAGTATCGTATGGCAGCCTTACTGATTTTGGTCGAACAAATGAAAAAAGCTAAAGGCAAAGTTCAACAAGAAATCTATGAATTTTATTTAGATAACACACACCGTATCAATAATTGGGATTTGGTTGATTGTTCGGCCCGTGACATCGTAGGATTTTATTTATTCGATAAAGACCGTACTATTCTCTATGACATGGCTCGCACCGACCATCTCTGGACACAGCGGATTTCAATCATTGCCACTCATTATTTTATCAATAAAAAACAGTTTCTTGATACCCTAAAAATCTCCGAAATACTGCTTTCACACAAACATGATTTGATTCACAAAGCCGTTGGTTGGATGCTGCGTGAAGCATGGAAAAAGCAAGGCGACGAACCAATAGAAGCATTTTTGGAGCAAAATATAGGTAGAATTCCTCGCACGAGTCTTAGGTATGCTATAGAAAAAATGACTGATGAACGAAGAACGTATTTCATGCAGCTCTAAGCAGATTTTAATGTAAATAGTTTGAATTTTACGCCCACAGAATCCGCTGGAACTATCAGCTATTTTCTGCGAATATCTACGATTTTTACGAGCGATTGATATAAAAAAATACTTTTCTAACTCAATATATACAAAGTTGCAGAGGTTCAAAGGCCCAAAGCCGTGATAATAAGACCGTTAAATGTTTAAATTTTCGCAAACCATTTTTGTTTAAGTATAAATAGCTGTGACCTTTTTCTAAAACCTACAAAATCTTTCATTATGACGAACTTTTCACAGAGTTCGTCTTTTTTTGTCTTGTCTATACAACATTTTATTAATTTCTTAGTAGATTTGGTTTCTGTATTCAACCTAATTTTATCATCTACAATATGCAAGATAAATCAACCAGCAGAAGAAGTTTTATTAAAAATTCTGCCATTGCAGCCAGTGGCTTTTTTATTGTTCCTCGCCACGTTTTGGGCAAAGGTTTCATCGCCCCAAGCGACAAACTCAACATAGCATCCATCGGTGCGGGTGGTAAAGGTGCTTCAGATATTGCCAATGCCTATAATAATGGCGTAAACAATGTAGTAGCACTTTGCGATGTAGATTTTGCTCGTGCCAAAGGCAGTGTTGATAAATTCCCGAATGCCAAACGCTATCAAGACTTTCGGGTGATGCTCGAAGAAATGAAAGGCGATATTGATGCCGTAACTATTTCTACACCTGACCACCAGCACGCAGTTGCGGCTATGGCTTGTATGCAAATGGGTAAGCACGTGTACGTACAAAAGCCACTCACGCATGATATCTACGAAGCCCGTAAACTAACCGAAGCCGCTCGCCAATATAAGGTGGTTACGCAAATGGGAAATCAGGGGTCTTCTAACCCTACTCAGAAGGTAATGATGGATTGGCTTGATAAAGGCCTAATCGGAAAAGTAAGCGATGTGCATATCTGGACAAATCGCCCAGTGTGGCCACAAGGAAATCCGCTGCCAACTGACAAACCACCTTTGATTGAATCAATGGATGCTAAAGGATGGGATTTATTCATCGGAACGGCTCAGTACGTTGACTATCACCCACTTTATCACCCATTCAAATGGCGTGGCTGGTGGAATTTCGGTACAGGTGCTTTAGGCGACATGGGTTGTCACCTAATTGACCCTGCTTTCCGTGTTTTAGGTTTGGGCTATCCAACTGAGGTAGAATGTAGCGTTGGACAAGTATTCTTGAAAGATTGGCAAGCAGAATATAACCCAGAGGGTTGTCCGCCATCATCGAGTGTACAAATCAAATTCCCAGCTACCAAACGCAATAACACACCAGTAACGATGTATTGGACAGATGGAGGTATTCGTCCGTTCCACCCAGAGTGGATTCCAGCCAATGAGCCTTTAGCAGAAGCAGATAGCTCAAATGGTGTAATCATGATTGGTACAAAAGGTATCATGACTTGCGGAACGTACGGAAATACGCCAAAAATATACTTGAAAAATGGCGAGAAAATAGAAATGCCAGCCCCTGACCCGAACTTTAAATCTTTACCAGAACATGGCCACCAAGCTTCGTGGGCAGAGGCTTGTAAGACGGGTTTCAATAGCAAAGAGCATAAGGCTCTTTCATCATCATTCGATTATTCTGGCCCATTAACCGAGACAGTTCTGATGGGTAACTTAGCTATCCGTAGTTATATGCTTCGTAAATCAAATGGCAAAAATGGCTTCAATTATGATGGTCGTAAGAAACTCCTTTGGGACGGAACAAATATGAAAATCACTAACTTCGACGAAGCGAACCAATTCGTTCAACGTCAATATCGTCCAGGTTGGAAGTTGGTCTAATGAAGTGCTGAGTGTAGAGTTAAGAGTGCAGAATGTAGTTTATTCATTATAACCCTACACTCTACACTCTTAACTCAAAACTTTCAAAGTTTCAAAGTCTCCGACTTTTGTCAGATACATATAATCAAGCAATATAGCATTGGTGTTATTTATCATTCGATGCCCCTCTACAAATGGCACTACATGGGTAGTGATTCGCTCAAATTCGTAATCAGTTCCCATCTCTTTGTTGTTCATGGCCGCTATTTCTTCGGTCGTCATTTCTATCTCACAAGCGTACAAATAAACAGCTTCATCACTCGTTCCAGTAGCAGGAAAAGTTCTTTTTCCGTCCATCAAATCCATTAATTGACTTTCCGAAATTTCCAGCCCAGTCTCTTCTCTTACTTCTTGAACTGCAATTTCGAGCGGTGTTTTTGTCCCATCAACCATACCTGCGGGGTGTTCGTAAGTAAAGCCTCCTTCGGCAATGCGGCGTTGTTTTACTAAAAGCAAAAACTTCTCACGAGTTTCCTTATTTATCAAACAAATTAACACACACACAACTTCGCCTTTTAGAAAACAAATCGGTGGAATTTTATCGCCTTCAGGAGTTTCGGCATCGAGCATCAGCAATGAAAAAAGTACTTCTCCATTATAGCGTCGGCGAGTATAATGCTCATCTACTTTATTGATTTTCAAGCCATTGGCAATCAGATTACTTTTCCAAAGTTTAAATTTGTGGGCATCTTCGAGTTTTTCAAGTATCATTTATTGAGGTATTTTTAGTATCAGTTTTTGTATTTGAAAACAAAAGTAAGCATTGAAAGTTAGAATATCGGTAAGGAAAATAAATAAGTGCTGAACAAAAAATTTTGTTTCACGACAGATTTAATGCCAATTTTGTTGTGAAAAAGATACACTCAGCATTGTGAAAGAATATACTAAAAACCAACTTGCCCTCCGAAATGGACAAGACAAAGATGATATTTGGGTAGCTTATAAAGGACAAATCTACGATGTAAGAAGCTCAAGGTTGTGGAGAAACGGCAAACATTACGAACATTGGGCAGGGCAAGATTTAACCGAAGAATTGGCCGATGCCCCGCACAACGAAGCCGTTTTTGAGAAATTTAAAATCATTGGAAAGTTGGTTAGTTAATTTAGAAGAACACAAAATAAAATGTCGATAACAAAAGAAGAAGAATTAATCGGAATGCAAACGGCGAGTGAGGCAGTAGCCGTAACACTCCGAGAAATGGTAAATTATGCCAAACCTGGCATGACCACCAAAGAATTAGACGATTTTGGCGGGCAAATACTCAAAGACTTTGGTGCAAAATCTGCCCCCAAAGTAACCTATAATTTCCCAGGATTTACTTGCATTAGTGTCAACCACGAGTTTTGCCACGGTATCCCATCGGATAAAAGAATCTTGCAAGAAGGCGATTTAATCAACATTGATGTTTCTGCCGAAGTAAATGGATTTTTCTCTGATAACGGCTGTTCGTTTGTTCTCGGAAATGATATTCATCAACATCAAAAACTTATTGATGCCTCTAAAGATATTTTGCGTAAGGCCATTGCCAATATCAAGGGCGGAGTTAAAATTTCTGACGTAGGTTTTCTGATGGAAACCGAAGCCAAGAAAAGAGGCTATCGAGTCATTAGAAATCTGACAGGCCACGGCGTGGGCAAAAGCTTGCACGAAGCCCCCAAAGAGATTCCAAATTACAGAGATAAATACAACACTACACGCTTCCGTAAAAATTCAGTAGTGGCCGTAGAAACATTTATTTCAACTGCTTCTACAGAAGCTGTCACACAAAAAGATGGCTGGACAATGGTTGGCAACAAAGGTGGATTTATGGCTCAACACGAGCATACAATTCTTATCACTGACGGAAAACCGATTATTTTAACCGAAAAAAATGACTTGTGGAATTGAGAAAATCACCGCAAAATCAAACACATAATTATTTTAATTTATCATGAAACTCATCGAATCAATCATACTTTTTGCAAGCTTGGCATTCCTGACCATGTTTGTTGACCAAGCACTTTATAAGGGCGTTGCTCTGAAGGATAGTTATTTCTTTTTGATGTTTGCTGTGGCTGGATTTTTCTATTATACCTACCGCCGTGGACTTAGAATTATGAAAGAAAAGAAAGAAGAAGAAGCCAAAACGGAGGTAAAATCAAAGAAAATTGAAGATAGACTTAAAAGAAAATAAGCATAAATGGCAACCAAAACACCATTTCTCCAAGCCAACGATAGCATTCATTTTTTGCCAGTTTCGCTTCAAAAAAATAAATCAAAACTGAGCAGAAAGCCATGAGACTTTCTATCAAAAATACTTTTTGGAGAAATAAATTACTGGTCAGAAAATGAGCGATAACAGTTAGAACAAAAACACCTAATATTAAATAAGTACAATTAGTCTTGCCGAGTTTCTTGGCGAGATTTTTTGTTGTTGGATAGGCTTGTGATTCGTAAAACGAAAAAATCAGAATACTCTGATGCACCAATAAAAAGAAAATAAACCCAGCCAAATAGGCTTGCCAATCAAGCGTTGGTTTGGTACTAAAGGCACTTCCTACTACACATAGGCTATAAATTGCCGAAGTAAAAATTTCTTTAAAATACTGATAATTAGCTGATTTTGATTTTTTCTGTAAAATATAAAAGTAAATCAGTATTAAAATCGAAAGGGCAATGCCCAAATAAATTACCTTGCGAGGCAAAAAAAATACTAAAATAGTCGCAATCAAAAATAGAATAATAATGCCTACTTGTAGATAATACTGATGCTGAAAATGAAATTGATGTCGAGCATCTTCAGGTTCAGACTTGAGGTTATCGAGTAGGCGGTCGAGTATATAAATAATCCAAGTACAAATACCCAAAATCAATAGCGAGGGTAGATTTGCCACACCATTTCCATCGGGTATTTTCCAAAACATCCAACTGCTTGCCACCGCCCCCAACACCACATCAAGACTTAAATAATGAAGTGTTTTAAGGAAATTATTTTTAACTTCAATCATCAATCATTCATCATTTATCTTCTAACATCAGAAGCTCATCTCCCACCGAAATCTTTCCAGTTTCCACAACCAACAAATTCTGCCCAAACAAAATCTTATTGTTCACATTTCTATACTGTGTCAGCGTTCTTAGTGGTTCTTTTCCTTTCTCGGCCGTTTCGGGGTTAATCGTTGTCAGCACACACCTTGCACAAGGCTTTACCCCTACCAGTTTGGCATTGCCGACAGTAAAATATTTCCAAGAATCTTCTACGTGTGCCTCACCACCCGTAAAAACAAGATTCGGCCGAAAACGCTTCATCGAAACTGGTTCTTCGAGTTTAGCATTTAGTTCATCGAGGCTCGTTTGTCCAATCACCAAAATCGGATACCCATCCGAAAAACTCGTATGCTCTTCTTTCGTAATTGAATATTTCGGGTCGGTCAATCTCACCGAATCATCGGGTTGGTAATATAAACTACATTTTTTGCCCAAAACTGCCTTGAACCACGCATCGGCTTCATCGCTTACTCGAATTCCACGCACCACGTCATCCCAAATCGTAATTTGCTCGCTTATTGTAGTTTGTGGCTCAAACGGCACGTGTAAAGAAGCTATTCTTTTCAATCGGTCTGTTACTCGTAAACCCGTTTCTTCGATAGCCACATCAATCAAAGCCATTTGTTCGTTTTGGCGTTGCGTAATAAACACATTATTTTCATCGGCAAGCACCCAACGGCGGTCATATTGCAGTCCACGTTCTTCAACAATGGC
>JAIYBU010000151.1 GCA_027488335.1 Cytophagaceae bacterium | reverse complement strand
CGATTACCGTACTTTTGGTTCGTTTTTCGATGGAAAAGGTCAACCTTCACAGGTTAGTGCCGTTTCGCACGGAAGTGCCACCACTCGTTTTAATGGTGTCAATGTGATTAATACTGGAAGAAAGATTTAAACTTTGAGGCACAAAGGAGCAAAGATGCAAAGGTTCAAAGTTGATTGACGATGATTAAAACTTTGTGCCTCTGTGCCTTTGGAACTTTGCCCCTAAAATAAAAAACAAATGAATAAAATATTATCAAAAGAAGAAGCTAAAAAGATAATAGATAAGGTTTTAGCATTTTCAAAGGCTGATGAAATGAGTGTGGCTCTCAGCGGAGGTCGCACAGGAAATATTCGTTATGCCCGAAACTCGGTTTCGACCAGTGGAGAGTCTTACGACCAATCGTTGGCAGTTACGGCCGTTTTTGGCAAACGCTCAGGTACAGCAACCATCAACGAATTTGATGACGCTTCGCTCGAAAAAACAGTAAGAAGAGCAGAAGAAATTGCTCGTCTCGCTCCTGAAAACCCTGAATATATGCCAATGCTTGGGCCTCAAACGTATATTGAAGCACCAACATTTGCCGATTCAACGGCCAATATCGACCCTGATTATCGTGCAAAGGCTGCTTTTGATAGCATCGAGCCTTGCTCGAAAAAAGGGTTAACGGCTGCTGGTTATATGGAAGATTCAGCAGGATATTCGGCAATCGGAAATAGTAAAGGACTTTTTGGCTATAACAAATCGACATCTGTTGATTTTTCAATCACAGTTCGTACGGCCGATGGTCTTGGGTCGGGTTATGCCATTCGTGATTTCAACGATGTATCGAAACTTAGCACTAAACAAGCCACCGAAATTGCGATGCAAAAAGCCTTGGCTTCGAGTTCGGCAAAAGCCCTTGAACCAGGTAAATATACGGTAATTCTTGAACCTGCCGCTTCGATTGATTTATTGCAAAACATGATGCGTAGCATGGATGCTCGTAATGCCGACGAAGGACGTAGTTTCTTGAGCAAAAAAGGTGGTGGTACTCGTTTGGGAGAAAAACTATTCGACGAAAGAGTAAACATTTATTCTGACCCCACCAACATCGAAATTCCTACGTCGGGTTTTGGCGGTGGAGGTGGTGGCCGAATGGGTGGAGGTGGAAGCGACGGTCGTCCACAAGAAAAAATCTCTTGGATTGAAAACGGAGTCGTAAAAAATGTCTATTATTCACGATTCTGGGCCGATAAAAAAGGAGTAAAAGCTGTTCCACCACCATCGGGCTTTATCATGGCTGGCGGTACACAATCGTTGGCCGATTTGATAAAAGGTACTGAAAAAGGAATTTTGGTTACTCGTATGTGGTATATCCGTGCCGTTGACCCTCAAACATTGCTCTACACAGGGCTAACTCGTGACGGAACTTTCTATATTGAGAAAGGACAAATTAAATACCCTGTCAAAAACTTCCGTTTCAATGAGAGTCCGATTATTATGCTCAATAATCTGGAAGCAATGGGCGTTCCGACTCGTATTGGTGGGTGTTTGGTTCCACCATTAAAGATAAGAGACTTTACATTCAGCAGTTTATCTGATGCGGTGTAAGGTTTCACGAAAACCTGAAAACCTTGCAGGTCTGTGCGACCCAGTCTTTTAAGACCTGTAAGGTTTTCAACTCAATATTCCCTTTCACCAAACTCACTATTGGGAAGTTTTACTTTCTTCGTACTTTGATTCAAATTAAACGAAAGGTTCACCATCACAATATTGGTTTCTTGAATATAATTGGTTGTTGTATAAAAATTTGTTCCGAAGGTTGTTATTCGTTGTTGATTCACTGGCATCTTTCCAAAAGCAGCATTTTGCCATTGTAACGTCAAGTTAATTTTATTATCTTTGAAGCTCTTTTTTACCGAAAAATTAGGCTGATAAAATCTTGAATCTGAGCCTTGTGCGGTATTTCGAGCCGATAAATACGAAATGTTAAACTGCGTACTTAACGTAGGTAAAACCTGATAACTGATATTACTATTGACCGAATAAACCCATCCTCGGCTATCAACTGCTATACTTTTATCAAATAAAGTGCCTTTTATTTTTAGATTATAAACATTTCCACCGAAGAAAACCTTTAGTTTTTTGATGGGCGAATACGTAATTCCAAACTCAGAACCTACCAGACGAGCTTTGCCTGCGTTGGTATAAATACGGTTTAAAATTGAATCGTTTCGCACGCTATTTACTCGATTCACAATATTGGTAATTTGTTGCGTATAAACATTCAAATACAGCGAAGTTTTCTTGAGGTCTTTTGTGAGGCCAGCTTCATATATTCCGATAAATTCGGGGCGAATATTTGGGTCGCCTTGTTCGAGTGTTTCACTGTGTTCACGCTCTGGATATGGATTTAGCTCATTATTCGTCGAACGCTGTACTCTTCGGCTATATGCCACTTTTAATCGTGAATCTTTTCCTAAATCATAGAGTAGATTAGCCGATGGAAAAAGGTTTGAAAGTTTCAAAATTGCTGGTTCAGAACCTTTATTATCGCTAAATTCTCGGAAAGCATTTTCATAACGTAAACCCGCCGAAAACTCCATTTTCTTGTATTTTCCTGCATACTGCGAATACAAGGCATGAATTCGGTTCAGCACCGAAATATCCGCCGAAAAAGCAGGATTGATAACAAAAGGCTCAAAACTTCCGCTTTTTTCTTGATACGTAAAACTTCCTTCTTGGCTTTGCGTACGGTACTGATACCCCAAAGCCAATTTCCCAATACCAATCGTTTTTTCGTAGTCAGCTTTTAGTCGTACGGCATTCAATGGATTATTTCCTGTATTGAATGTATATTGCAGTGTATCTCTAAAATCTTTACTATTTAAATTCCGATTTTTAGTGTAGCCATCCAAATTTGCTTTTTCATAAAGCCCTGATAACGAGAGCGTTGAAGTATTCTTAAATGTATGCGAATAATCCAAGTTAAAAACTTTAAAATCGCCCGATTTCAATACCAAATTTGGATTATAATAGTCTGAAACGCCCACTATTTTCTTGTTCAATAAATCAGTTTTTGTGTTTCGGTAATAAATATTGGCTGTTCTGTATTGCGTTCTTTCGCCCAAATAAATCCCTGCCGAAAGCTCATTGTTTTTGTTAATCTTATACGAACTCGCAAACCTCACACCATAATTCTCTCGTTTATAACTTCGCTCACCTTCACTCGGAAAACTCGTAAAAATGTTATTAATCGTCGTGTTCACATCGCCAATTCTTCTTCCTGCAATATCATTTTTTAAATAATTGACCGAAAACGATGCGTCCCAATTTCCTTTTCTGTAATTTATGATTGCATCGGCTCCGTAGCGTTTTGGCTCTGATTCATTGTAATAAGTATCAATTCTTGGCAAACCGTATTGCAGATTTGAAGTAATCGAAAAACCATCATTTATGCCCCTTTTCGTAACAATATTGATAATTCCTGCTTTCCCATCCGCATCATATTTGGCGGATGGAGCCGTTATCATTTCGATTTTATCAATGCTATTGGCAGGAATTTGAGACAAAAGAGTAGCCACATCTACTTGGCTCGGCTTTCCATTGACCATCACCAAAAAACCTTTTGAACCACGCACCATAATTTCGCCCTCGGCATTAACAACCACCGACGGAATATTACGCAAGACATCGGTTGCCGTTCCGCCTTTGGCAACTTCAAACTGCTCGGCTTTGTAAACTTGCTTTTCAATGGTGGCAATGACATCGGGTTTAAGTCCGTTTACGGTAATTGCTTCCAATAATTGGCTCAGTGGCGAAAGCGAAATTGCTCCTAAATCGAGCCTTGTGGTTTGGTTCAATACCTCAACCTCAATGTATTTGGTCTTATAACCCACATACTCTACCTTAATAAGGTACTTATCTTTTTTCAGTCCAACAATTTCAAAAGTACCTTTATCATCGGAAATTGTTCCTTTATTCGATGCCGCTGAATTTTTAGCATCAACGCTGATAGAAGCAAAAGCTAAAGGCTCGGAAGTGAGTGAATCCAACAATTTCCCTTTCATAATTACGCCATTCTGGGCAACTATTTCCGAAAATATGAAAGAGAAAAAGAGAGCAAGTAGAAATCTGAATTTCATGTAAGGGTCGATAGTTTAAGGCTAAACAAAATTAATGGCTTTTGGTTTATTTCTAATGAAAAACAAGATTTTCTAATTCCACTTGTCGCATCATTTTGCCCTTTCATCAAAATCCATCCATTTGAAATGGGATTTTTATATTCTATTCCTATATTTATAGGCACAAAGACAAACTAAACTTATTATTTTACACAAAAACTGAAAAAGCTTTGAAAAGAAGAGATTTTATCCAGTTATCCAGCTTAGGTTTTGGCGGACTCATGTTGCCTAATATGCCTACTGCTGGTATTCCTATTATCGGAAACACTGTTTCGCAAGAAGCATTAATTGACGGAGCAATTGATGTGGCCGTTAAGAAACGCCTTGCCGATGCGGCTCTTAATGCTGCAAAAGCCAAAGGAGCTACCTACACCGATGTTCGTATCGGTCGTTATCTCAATCAATTTGTGGTTACTCGTGAAGACAAAGTACAAAACATTGTCAATACCGAGTCTTATGGTGTAGGTGTGCGAGTAATTGCAAACGGTTGTTGGGGATTTGCGGCCGTGGTAGATGCCAAATCAGAAGCTGACACCGCCCGTGCCGCCGAAGAAGCCGTTGCGATTGCCAAAGCCAATGCCAAACTCATGACACAACCAGTTATCCTTGCTCCACAAAGCGGCTACGGCGAGGTAAGTTGGAAAGCACCTATTCAACGAAATGCGTTTGAAGTGCCAATCAAAGAAAAAGTTGATTTACTGCTTGGTGTAAACGATGCTGCCTTAAAAAATGGAGCAAATTATGTCAATTCCGTATTATTTATGGTCAATGAGCAAAAATACTTTGCTTCATCAGATGGTTCATACATCGACCAAGACATTCACCGCATTTGGCCGATTGCAGCCGTTACGGCCATCGACCCAAAAACGGGTAAATTTGAAACTCGTCAGGCACTTTCTGCCCCAGTTGGTATGGGCTATGAGTATTTACAGACTAACCCGAAAGATAAAGTTACGGGAATCACGACACGCTACAACAAAGGTTACGATATGCTCGAAGACGTAACCGCAGCAGCCAAACAAGCCAAAGAAAAACTTACGGCAAAGTCGGTTGAGGCAGGAAAATATGATTTGGTTCTTGACCCTTCTCACTTGTGGCTGACAATTCACGAATCAGTTGGCCACCCGCTCGAACTTGACCGTGTTTTGGGCTACGAAGCCAATTTTGCAGGAACTTCGTTCGCTACGCTCGATAAATGGCAAAGCAAAAACTTTAATTATGGTAGTAAAGAAGTAACGCTATTTGCCGATAAAACCCAAGTTGGCTCGCTCGGTGCAGTTGGCTGGGACGATGAAGGTGTAAAAACCAAACAATGGGATTTGGTGAAGGACGGAACTTTGGTAAACTATCAAGCCATTCGTGACCAAGCACACATTATTGGCGAAAAAGAATCGCATGGCTGTTGTTATGCCGATAGTTGGTCGTCGGTGCAATTCCAACGCATGGCCAATGTTTCGCTGGCAGCAGGAAAAACACCACTTTCGGTAGCTGAAATGATTAAAGATGTAAAAAAAGGAATTTATATCATCGGTGATGGTTCATTTTCAATTGACCAACAACGCTATAATTTCCAGTTTGGCGGACAATTATATTATGAGATTAAAGATGGACAAATTGCAGGAATGTTGAAAGATGTGGCGTATCAATCTAATACTCAAGAGTTTTGGAATTCTTGCGTAAAAGTTTGTGACGAGCGTGATTATCGTTTGGGAGGTTCATTCTTCGATGGCAAAGGACAACCTTCACAATCAAGTGCAGTTTCGCACGGAAGTTCAACGGCTCGTTTTAATGGCGTAAACGTTATTAATACGGCAAGAAAAGTGTAACGGAGTCGAATTACAATTTTGGTAACCGAGCGAAGCCGAGGTTACGAATTGAAAATTTTGGGTAAAGTCTCCCAAATTTCAAATTCTTTACTAATTCACTATTCACTCATTCTATCATTCACTCATTCAACATTATTTATGTCAGTCATATTAACAGAAAACGAAGCTAAAACCCTACTAAAAAAGGTTTTAAACTATTCAAAAGCCGATGAATGTGAAATCAATTTATCAGGCAATATTAATGGAAATATCCGTTATGCACGAAACGAAGTTTCGACAAGTGGTGCATTAACCAATCAAAATCTACAAGTACAGTCGGCATTTGGTAAAAGAGTTGGTGTAGCTACCATCGACGAATTCGATGATGCTTCGCTCGAAAAAGTAGTGCGTCGTGCCGAAGAATTGGCTCGTCTTGCTCCCGAAAATCCTGAGTACATGGGTGTTTTGGAGCCTCAACCATACATGAAATCAGAAGGTTATTTCGATTCGACAGCAAATATTAACCCCGATGTTCGTGCTGAGGCTGTAATGAAAAGCTTGAAACTTACCCGTGAACAAAAATTGGTTGCGGCAGGTTTCCTCGAAGACTCGAAAGGCTATTCGGCCATGATGAACTCAAAAGGTCTTTTTGCCTATTACAAAAGCACCAACGTCAATTATTCATTGACTGTTCGCACCGAAGATGGAACAGGTTCGGGTTATGTTATCAAAGGTTTTAGCGATGTCAATAAACTCGATACTGCCGCCGCTACCAAAATTGCGATACAAAAAGCAGTCGGGTCGAAAAATGCAAAAGCCTTAGAACCAGGAAAATACACTGTAATTCTTGAACCAACCGCAGCGGCAGTTTTGCTCGAAAATATCTATTTCGATATGGATGCTCGTAGTGCCGACGAAGGACGTTCGTTTTTCAGTAAACAAGGTGGGAAAACCAAATTAGGAGAAAAAATAGTCGATGAACGAGTAACTATTTTCTCTGACCCTGCCTATGCCGATTTACCTGCGTCTCCGTGGTCAGGCGATGGTCAAGCACAAGAAAAACGTATGTGGATTGAAAAAGGTGTAGTTAAAAACTTATCCTATTCTCGTTTTTGGGCGAAAGAAAAAGGTGTAAAGCCAATTCCATCACCGACAAACTTTATTATGCTCGGTGGCGATGCAACGCTCGATGAGATGATAAAAAGCACCAAAAGGGGTATTTTAGTAACAAAACTCTGGTATATACGCTCGGTTGACCCACAAACACTCCTCCAGACGGGTCTTACTCGTGACGGAACTTTTTACATCGAAGATGGAAAAATCAAATACCCAATCAAAAACTTCCGATTCAATGAAAGTCCGATAATCATGCTTAATAATCTCGAAATGTTGGGAAAAACTGAGCGTGTGGTCAGCACCGAATCGAACCAAAATTATATGGTACCACCCATGAAAATTCGAGAATTTACATTTTCGAGTTTGTCGGATGCGGTGTAAAAGCCATAAGCGTTATGCTGTAAGCAATAGGCTTTTTATAAATGTAAATTAGCCTATAGCTTATAGCCTATCGCCTAAAGCAAAAAACATGAAACCTTTTATTTTTACAAGAATACAGTACAATTCGGGTGATTGGGATACGGACCAACGAATGCCTTCAAATATTCTTAATTCATTAGTCGAATACACCACTATCCCGATTGATGAAAAAGAAAAAGTGGTGCTTTTGAGTAGTAATGAGCTTTTCAAAAGTCCGTTTTGCTATTTAAGTGGGCATAAATTGGTTGAGTTTTCGAGTCAAGAACGTGACCATTTTCATCGGTATATTACCAATGGAGGGTTTGTATTTGTAGATGATTGTAATCACGATATCGATGGGCTTTTTGCGAAATCATTTGAGCAAGAAATGGCTCGAACTTTCGGAGCAAAAGCCCTTCAAAAAATACCCAATACCCACGAAATTTATAACTGTTTCTTTAAATTTGAAGGCCCACCAACTACCACTTTTGAACTCAATGGCTGGGGCGATGATTTAGTACATGATTACCTCAAAGCGGTTATCATTAACGGTAGAATTGGAGTTTTATACAGCAATAAAGATTACGGCTGCGAATGGGACTACGATTTCAGAAACAAACGTTGGCTTGCCGAAGACAATACAAAATTTGGAGTAAATATCATTAATTATGCCTTGACGGTGTAGGATTAATCCTCATAGGTTTTAAACGATGCGACGACTCACAACCTATGAGAATTGTTAACATTAAAAACATTGGAAACCAAAGAAATTCATCATTACAAAACATT
>JAIYBU010000061.1 GCA_027488335.1 Cytophagaceae bacterium | reverse complement strand
TAAAATTATTCATTTTTTTTTATTTTCATGAATTATGTGAGCATATGCGCATCGCATCACACTAATACGTAATAATATTCATGATTAAGAGTTTCAATCTATAGGTAAGGGCGTATCGCATACGCCATTAGAACGAGTATTTATGCTTGTAGGCGTATGCGATACGCCCTGTGTTTTTACGCCATTTCAGCTTCGTGGGCAATTTCTTCGATTTGTTTCATACGCTCGAAGTTCTTATTACGAGATAAGAAGGTATAAATCGCAGGAATAACGTATAAGGTCAAAACCAATGAAAATAGTAAGCCACCCATGATTACGATACCCATTGCCATACGGCTTTTACCTGCCGACCCTAAAGCAAAGGCAATTGGGGCCGCACCCAAAACTGTTGCAAAACTCGTCATCAAGATTGGACGGAAACGCATAGAGGCAGCTTCAATGGCCGCTTCTCTGATAGCCATTCCTTTTTCTCGTAATTGATTCGCAAATTCTACAATCAAGATACCATTTTTGGTTACCAAACCGATGAGCATAATCATACCGATTTGGCTGAAAATATTGAGTGTTTGATTAAAATACCACAACGAGAATACCGCTCCAGCAATCGCCAAAGGAACAGTAAGCATGATAATGAATGGGTCAACGAAACTCTCGAATTGTGCCGCCAAAATTAAATATACCAATACTAATGCCAATAAGAACATGTAGAGCGTATTTGATGAACTTTCCGAGAAATCTCTCGAAGAACCTGCCAAAGCTGTACGAATTACATCATCAGCCATCTTATCTCTGATTTTATCCATTGCCTTAATACCATCGCCAATCGTTTTGCCAGGAGCTAAACCAGCCGAAACCGTAGCACTCATATAGCGATTGAAGTGATATAATTGAGGTGGACTACTTTCTTCGTTAATCTTTACGATATTATCAAGCTGGACAATCTCACCACGATTATTTTTCACATAAGTGTTTTTCAAATCAAGTGGTTCGTCACGGTTGGCACGGTCGAATTGTCCGATAACTTGATACTGACGACCATTCATCGTAAAATATCCAAATCGTTGTCCAGCAAAAGCCAATTGCATCGACTGAGCTACGTCCGTTACCGAAACGCCCATACTTTTGGCTTTTTCACGGTCGATACTTACTTCGAGTTCGGGTTTATTAAACTTCAAGTTCAAATCCGATACCATGAACGTTGGGTCTTTAGCCACTTCTTCCATAAACTTCGGTACATACTGGCGAAGTTTTTCAAAATCAGGTGCTTGAATAACGTATTGTACTGGCAAGCCGCCTCTTTTATCCAAAGAGATAGTTTCTTGTTGCAATACAAACGCTCTTGCATCAGGCATTTTTTTTGTGATTTTACCTACTTGGTCGGCAATTTGTTGTTGCGTACGTTTTCTATTTTCTGGCTCTGTTAGTACCAATCTTGTAAAACCTGTATTGGCAGCACCCGAACCAGAAAAGCCTGGAGCAGTCATGGTTACGATAACATTGGCCTCAGGCACAGAATCACGAATGGTTCTTCCAAGTTTTTGAATGTAGTTATCAGTAAACTCAAAAGATGACCCTTCAGGAGCCGTGATTTGCAAACGCATGGCACTACGGTCGTCGAGTGGAGCTAATTCTTGTTGAAGGTCTTTTCCGAAATACCAAGTCATTCCGAAAGTCAATAAAATCAATGGAATCGCGGCCCAGCGAATATTCATAAAACTGATTAATCGAGTTCGGTATCCATCAATCATTCTTTCAAAGAAAGGCTCAGTCATTTCGTAGAAACGACTGTGTTTTTGATTTTTTCTTACTAAATAAGCATTCAACATTGGCGTGAGTGTCAATGAAACGAATGCGGAAATCAAGACAGCGGTTGCAAGAACGATACCGAATTCACGGAAGAGGCGACCAACGAAACCTTCCATAAATATAACGGGCAAGAATACCGAAGCAAGCGTAATTGAAGTAGAAAGTACAGCAAACATGATTTCGTTTGCACCTTTGATTGCTGCCTCAATCGGCTTCATACCCTCTTCAATCTTTTTATAAATATTTTCAGTGACAACGATACCATCATCAACCACCAAGCCCGTTGCTAAAACAATGGCAAGCAGTGTAAGAACGTTGACTGAAAAACCGAATAAGTACATAAAGAAAAATGTACCAATAAGTGATACTGGAATGTCAATCAGCGGACGAACGGCAATAATCCAATCACGGAAAAATAAGAAAATGATAATAACAACCAATCCGATGGCAATCAAAAGGGTTTCGCCTACTTCTTCAACTGATTTTTTGATGAAAGTAGTATTGTCCGACATCAATTCCATTCTATAATCTTTCGGAAGTTCTTTTTTAATTTCAGCCAAACGCTTATTTACTTGTGCCGAAATATCCAAATAGTTTGCTCCTGGTTGTGGCACAATTGCTAAACCAATCGAAGGGACACCGTTGATACGCATTACGGTTTCTTCGTTTTCAGCTCCGAGTTCGGCACTACCAATATCTTTAAAACGAATAATTTTTTCGCCAACTGTTTTTATAATTAGGTTATTGAAATCCTCTTCGCCTTTAAATCGCCCAATGGTCTTTACGGTTAACTCGGTGTTATCACCCGCTAATTTCCCGCTCGGAAGTTCTACATTTTCACGGTCAAGTGCTTGTTTTACGTCTTGCGTTGTTACGCCCTGTGCAGCCAATTTGTTGGGGTCCATCCACAAACGCATCGAAAATCTTTTTTGTCCCCAAATCATTACTTGGCTAATGCCCTGTATGGTTTGTAAGCGTTGTGCAACTACGTTTTCGGCGTAATCGCTGATTTCCATGTGGCTTCTGATATCCGACTGCAAAAGCATACTCATAATTGGGTCAGAGTTTGCATCGGCTTTTGAAACCGTTGGAGGGCCATCAATATCTTGTGGAAGTTGGCGTACTGCACTCGAAACTTTGTCACGGACGTCGTTGGCGGCAGTTTCCATATCAACACCGATTTCAAACTCAATGGTGATTTGGCTCGAACCATTATTTGACGATGAGTTGATAGATTTTATACCTTCGATGGCATTTAATGCTTTTTCGAGCGGTTCGGTAATCTGCGACTCAATGATGTCGGAGTTAGCACCAACATAATTAGTACGCACCGAAACCACAGGCGGGTCGATGGATGGATACTCACGTACACCCAAAAAAGTATAGCCAATTGCTCCAAACAAAATGATGAGTAGGTTCATCACGATGGCTAATACTGGACGTTTGATGGAAATGGTTGAGATTGACATAATTCAATGTTGAATGATGAATGAGTGAATGAGTGAATATCTATAATTCACTTACTGTCAATTACTTATCTAATTAATCTTTCGATATTTTGAATAATACTTCTTCTTGTCGAACCACCAAAACGGTAATTCGATAGCAACATTTTTATTTTCCTGCACCTTTAACTTTTACAGTAGCATCTTTTTTCAATGCCATAATACCCGAAACGATTAAAGAATCACCCGTTTGGAGTCCACTTGTAACTTGGATTTTCTTGTCGTTACGAACACCCGTTTCAATCATTACTTCAGCCGCTTTTCCATCACGCACCACATATACTTTTTTGCCTTTTAAAACTGGCACAACAGCTTCAGTCGGAATCATAATTGCTTGAGCAATATCTAAATCAACCGAAACCCTTACGAACATACCTGGCACAAGTCTATCGGCTGGATTTTTAGCCAAAGCTCTGAGTTTTAATGTACGAAGATTTGGGTCGATTTTTGGGTCGATAGCAACCACATTCGCATAATAGGCTTCTGGTTGTCCTTCTACTTCAAATTTTACGTTTCTCCCTACTCTAATGAGCGTAGAATATTTTTCTGGAATCGAAAAATCAATTTTTACTGGATTTGTCTGTACAAGTGTTGCCAAGCTTGTCGTTGGCGTCACATACGCTCCTTGACTCACATTTTTTAGACCAATTTTACCTGCAAACGGAGCTTTCAAAACTGTTTTTTCAAGATTTGCCTCGATGAGTTCTTTGTCAGCATTGAGGGTATTAATTTTATTAGCCGTGATTTCATATTCTTCCTTGCTAATAGCATTAATATCCAATAATTTTTTCTGACGAGCTTCGGTTTGTTTAGCCAATTCTATCTCGAAATTAAGTTTTTTCAACTGAGCTTGAAGGTCTGTGTCTTTAATTTTTGCAATCACTTGTCCTGCTGCCACTCGGCTACCTTCTTTGATATTAAGCACAAGAATACGGCCAGAAGCCTCAGCTCTCAATTCAATTTCTTCGTTCGGAAAAATCGTACCTGACGATGTAATAACATTATCAAGGTTTTCGGTATTGACCACAAAAACATTTACGGCTACGGCGGGGCCACCACCTTTCATGTCTTTACCTTTTTCGCCTCCTTTCGCTCCTGCGGGTGCGGCTCCTGCCCCACCACCTGGACCTTTTTCGCCACCTAAATCGGGCTTTTTAAAGAAGAAAATTTTGCCAAGTACCAAGACCGCAACAACAGCAACAATAGTCAGAATCGTACGCATATTAAACTAATGATTAGAGGAATATTCTGTTAGAAATTTAGATAACTTATATAAAATAAATGCAAAAATATACCGAACTGTTACGATAATAAAAGTTTTTGCGTTATTCCTATTAAATAATCGACATAAAGGGTGTTTTTGACGACTGTTGGAGTAAAATTTAAATAAATAATGTATAAAGTCACCTTTTTCAAAAATTTAATATTAGTTTTTGAAAAAGGTTTTTTAGAGACCTATATCACAAAAAATACCTCACCGCCATTTCATAACCTTTTACGCCCAAACCCGTAATCATGCCTTTGCACACACGAGTCAGATATGAATGATGGCGGAAAGCCTCACGGGTGTGAATATTCGAGATATGTACCTCAACAGCGGGCGTTTTTACGGCCGAAAGTGCATCGGCAATCGCTACCGAAGTATGCGTATATGCCCCAGCATTGATTACAATTCCTGAAAATTCGGTATCGCCGTAGCCCACTTCGTGAATTTTATCAATGATTGCCCCTTCGTGGTTCGACTGAAAGTAATGCAGGGTAATGTCAGGAAACATCGCCTTTAATTCTTCAAAATAAGCCTCAAAAGTCAGACTTCCATAAATATGTGGTTCCCGTTTTCCGAGAAGATTAAGGTTAGGACCGTTGATAATAATGATATTTTTCGACATCCGATAAAATGTATAAAGATAAAAGAGTTAATTTGCTGTAAAAATAGCAGAATATCTTTTGAATTGGCCAATCTACATCAATCACTTTAAAAATTACTTGCGTTTAGAACGCTCGATGTCTGAAAATTCTATTGAGGCATACATTCGTGATGTCGAAAAGCTTAGTCAGTTTGCCGAAATTGCCAAAAATCAACCTAAGCCAGAAACGATTACCGAGCGTGATATTATGGATTTTTTGGAATACATCAACGACTTGGGGCTTTCGGCTACTTCGCAGGCTCGTATTTTGTCGGGGGTAAAGGCGTTTTATAAATATATGGCCATAGAAAATTTGATTCAGACCGACCCCACGCATCTGATAGAATCACCTAAAGTTGGCCGAAAACTACCTGATACACTTTCTTTTCCTGAAATAGAACAGATACTCGAAATGATTGATGTTTCAACGCCCGAAGGCACTCGGAATCGAGCAATTTTAGAAGTTTTGTATAGTTGTGGTATGCGGGTTTCGGAATTGATAGATTTAAAACTAACGAATTGTTATTTTGATATTGGTTTTGTTCGTGTTTTTGGAAAAGGGCGGAAAGTTAGGCTTATTCCTATCGGTACAGATGCAATTAAATACACCAAAATCTATTTAGAAAATATCAGAAATCATCAAAATGTAAGTGAAGAGGCCGAGGATATTGTTTTCTTAAATCGTCGTGGAAAACAACTCTCGAGAGTCATGATTTTCTTAATAATCAAAGATTTAGCTGAACGAGCAGGCATTCAGAAAAATATTTCTCCACATACATTTCGACATTCTTTTGCCACACATCTTATTGAAGGTGGAGCTGATTTGAGAGCTGTGCAAGAAATGCTCGGCCATGAATCAATTACTACCACCGAAATTTATACGCATCTCGATAGGGTGTTTTTGGAAGAAACAATGAGAAGTTTTCATCCGAGAGAGCATCGACACTTATCAGTACACAAATATCAGTCAGCAGGTTCTAAGTAAAAGCTATGTCAAATAAAATAATAACACTCACAGTCAATCCAGCGATTGATAAAAGTACCAAGTTTTCAGGTTTAGTTGCCGAACAGAAAATCCGTTGTGAATCTCCGCATTTCGATGCTGGCGGTGGAGGAATTAATGTATCTAAAGCCATTGTTCGTCTGGGCGGAAACTCGAAAGCAATTTTTACGGCAGGTGGCCCAACAGGCGATTTACTACAAGGTTTATTAAAGAAAGAAAATATTGATTTTCAGGTAATTACGACCAAAAACTGGACTCGTGAAAACTTCATTGCGGTTGATGTGCTGACCAATGCCCAATATCGTTTCGGAATGCCAGGTGCAGAAATTTCACCCGAAGAAGCCACCAAAATCTTGAAACAAATCGAAGCCCTAAAACCCGATTTTTTGGTGGCCAGTGGAAGCCTTTCAGCAGGTTTGGGCGATGACTTCTACGAAAAAGTTGCGGCTGTTTCTCGAAAAATAGGCTCAAAACTCGTCATTGATACTTCAGGCGAACCACTCAAACAAGCCATTGATGAAGGTGTATATTTATTAAAACCAAACGTTGGCGAACTGGCAAAACTGATAGGAGTCGAAGCTTTAGAAATCGACCAAGTTGATGAAGCCGCTCGTGAGATAATTGCGAAAGGTGGTTGTGAAATTGTAGTAGTTTCGCTTGGGCCACAAGGAGCTGTTTTGGTCACTAAAGATATTTGTGAGCATATTCCTGCTCCGTCCGTACCTAAAAAAAGTACAGTAGGTGCTGGCGATAGCATGGTTGGTGGAATGGTTTGGGCATTGTCAGAAGGTAAAACTGTGCAAGAAATGCTTCGATGGGGAGTGGCTTGTGGCTCGGCGGCAACCATGAATGAAGGCACGCAACTTTTCAAAACCGAAGATGCCAAAAGACTATTCGATTGGTTACAAAAATATAAATAATACATAGAAAAAAACTAACTATCCGCTTTATCATGAAAACGATTCTTTCTATTATTTTTCTATTGAATTTGGGAATAATACAGCATAGTACCGCACAAAATTCATTCACAGAAGGCTGTTTAGGCACATGGAAAGGCATGATGTATATATACAATAAAGGTAATTTAAGAGATTCTGTTGAAGTTAGATTAACCGTAACGAAAACCAACAAGCCAGATGAATGGAGCTGGAAAACAGAGTATCTTTCAGCAAAGATGCCAATGGTAAAAGACTACGTATTACGATTAAAAGACGCCACAAAAAATACTTACGTTACCGATGAGGGCAATGGTGTCGAACTTGCCGATTACTTGTTTAATAATAAGCTCTATTGCGTATTTGAGACCCATAATGTTATTTTGACTTCAACTTACGAATTACGAGAAAATGAACTTATCTTTGAAGTTACTTCTGGTAAAAAAAGTGAGATTAGCAATCAAGAAGTAATCAATTATCCAGTAGAAAATTTACAGCGTGTAGTTTTCAAAAAATAAACCCCAACTCCTATTTTAGATAAATCTATGAAAAAAAACTTATTAATTTTAGGACTATCGTTAGGTTGTATGTTTAGCACTTTTGCTCAAATTATTCATTCACACAATGATTATGAGCAAAAACAACCATTTTTTGCAGCCTATGACTTAGGGTTTGACTCAATAGAAGCCGATTTGTATCTAAAAGATGGTGAGCTTTGCGTAGCTCATGACCAAAAAGATGTGTCAGCCAGTCGAACACTCAGAAAACTATACATTGAACCACTATTGGCTAAAATTAAAGAAAACGGTGGCTATCCTTACCCTAATAAAAAGTCATTGCATTTACTGCTTGACCTGAAAACACAAGGCAAAGAAATCATGCAAGTGCTTGATAAACAGCTACAACCCCATAAAAAAGAGCTTCGTCACGTTACAATTTCTATCAGTGGTGATATGCCAAAACCTGAAGAATTTCAGAATTATGATAAGATGTTTTCGTTTGATGGTAGAAAGAGTTTAACTTATTCAAAGGAAGCCTTCAAAAGAATATACATGGTCAGTGCCAGTTTTACTGACTTCGGGAAATATTGGACAGGAAAAGCTCCTCTTCCACAAGATGTTGCTGATAAAATCAGTGTTTTTGTAAAAGATATGCACGCCAAAAATAAGAAAGTAAGGCTTTGGGGAACACCCAATACAACGTTGGGATTTGAAACCCTCAAAGCCTTACAAGTCGATGTAATCGGAACGGATGATTTGCTCTTACTTCGACAATTTATGGATACTTCAAAATAAATATCTATCAAGGAATATCTTTCGGAGGACGAGCAAAATAAGCTTCGATTTCCTCTTTTGAAGGTTGTTTTACGGGTCTTACTACTCTAAAACCTAAAAATGGAGCATCAGTCAACCACCAATCTGATTTCGGAATTTGTGGGTCACGTTGTTTTAGTTTGGGCGTTGAAGTTTGGCGAGACGCACTACGAAGTTTATCAGCATCATCGTCCCAGTGTCCGCCACGAATGACATGCGGATAGTGATTAGTTGGTTTAACATAAGGATTGTTCGCTGCTTCGGGTTTACCGTAAAAATCGGCTACGTAAAGGTCAGAAGTCCATTCGGCTACATTTCCGTACATGTCATAAAGCCCCCAAGCGTTAGGTTTTAGCTGACCTGATTTTTTGTAAGCTCCATCTGAATTTTCAAAATACCACGCATATTCTTTCATTTTTGAGGCATCATCACCAAAATAATACGTAGTTTTTGAGCCAGCACGAGCGGCATATTCCCACTCAGCTTCGGTTGGTAAGCGATAAAAGTAGCCTGTCTTCGCATATAACCATTTACAAAATGAGCGTGCCGCAAACTGCGTTACGTTACAAACAGGAAAACCACTTTCTTTACCTTGTCCAAACGACATTTCGACGTAAGGTTGAGTTGGGCGTGCCACAGTACTCACACGAGTAGCGACTTCAGCCGTATTTTTTTCATCCTTTACTTCGAGTTCTTTATTGAAATACGCTTCGTACATTTCCCAAGAAATCTCGTATTTGGCCATCCAAAAAGCATCAATTTTCACTTTGTGTTGCGGACCTTCGTCGGGTTTGCGGTCTTTTTCAGATTCGGGGCTTCCCATCATAAATTCGCCTGCGGGAATCGGCTGCATATCCAAACCATGTTGTAAACCAGGAATATGCTCAGTGTAAGGTTTGAAGTCTTCGCTGCGAAAAGCTACGCAAGCCAAAAAAAGTAGGGAGATTGTAAGTTTTTTCAAGGTTGAATAAGTTTTTTTACAAATATAGCCTAAGAATAGAATAAGATTAAAATGATTTCATAGAAATTTCGAGAGAATTAGTAAATTAGTAAACCTAAAATTTTATCTATCTTTATTGAAAATTCAAGTCTCAAATTGGAAACAGCCATCAACACCTACCTTGAATCGTATAAGCAAATTTGTAGTCAAATTACTGACGAAGAACTTGAGTATATCAGCAAAGAGCTGACAACGTCTGAGTTTAAATCCAAACAATACTATCTGAAAGCAGGGCAAATCCAAACTGCTATTGGTTATGTAGTAAGTGGTCTTATGCGGTCGTTTTATATAGATGATAAAGGCCATGACATAACGATATCGTTTGTGAAAGAGAATGAATATGTGACTGATTATGGGGCTTTTGTTAGACAAAAACCGAGCAAATACTATTTTCAATGCCTCGAACCGTGCGTAGTTGTCAATTTGAGATACTCAAAAATGCAAGCTGGATATAATGAATACAAGAATATCGAGCGTTACGGTCGTTTAGTTACCGAAGAAGTTTTAGTACAACAACAAACCCGTTTGGAGAGTTTTTTATTTGAAAATGCCGAAGAACGTTATCTTAGTTTTATCAAGCGAAGTCCCAATTTATTTAATCGTATTTCGCTGACTTATCTTTCATCTTATCTCGGCATCGAACGCCAATCGCTCAGTAGAATACGAAAAATGCTGGCACAAAAATGAATTCTCAAATCATTTTGTAACAAATGTGACAGCTAAATGAGTTTTAGATTTCAGTATTTTGCACAAGAACCATCAAACAATCAAAATTATGAAATCAATTCTTTTGTTGACCACCCTCCTTTTCTTCGGACTTATAGAAAGCCATGCACAAACGTTCAATCTAAAAGTTTCTAATGTAAAAAGCACCGCTATACTCAGAATGGCTTTTTATAAGAAAGAAAACAAATTCCCAGACGAGGGTAAGTTTGCCTTTGCGAAAGAAATCAAACCCACAAAAACTGGTGATATTACATTAAGTTTCACTGATATTCCAGCAGGCGAATATGCCTTAGCAATTTATCAAGACACAAACGGCAATAAAAAACTGGATACAAATATGGTAGGCTATCCAAAAGAACCATTTGGTTTTTCGCAGAATATTAAACCAAGATTCTCAGCTCCCGCTTATGAAGAATGTAAGCTTACATTCAATGCCAACAATACAACATTTTCAATCAAACTAATCGACTAACATGAACGCTTCTGTAATTTTTCAATTTGGTAATTCTTTTATCATTTTGGGTTGGCTATTGCTAATTATTGCCCCAAACTGGAAACACACCCAAAGTATTATCCTAAATGGGTTTATTCTTCTATTTTCGGTCATTTATACTTTTTTGATTCTGAAAGACATCGGAGATTTTAAAGCCGATAGTTTCAGTACACTTACCAACGTAAAAGCACTATTTCAGAATGATAATGCAGTGGCAGCAGGTTGGTTTCACTACTTAGCTTTCGATTTATTTGTGGGAGCATACATCGTTCGCAAGGCAAAAGAACTGCTTATTTCTCGTTGGTGGGCTACACTCGCACTACCTTTTACGTTTATGTTTGGCCCCATGGGATACCTCATCTTTTTTATCATAAAAACCATCAAATCAGCTACTTCTAATGGAAATAATCAATGAAATATATCGTAGAAATAAGTTATTAGCTCAAGTTGGGGCAATCCATTTAGTGCTTGCTTTGGTATTGGGAATTTATTCATTCTCTAATACAGAATTGATTATGGGAATCAATTCGATGATAAAACCCATAAAATTTGCTTTAAGCATCTGGATTTATGCTTGGACAATGGCGATTTTACTTTTTTATGTTAATGATAAAAAGAAAGTACGCAACTTATCAATTTGGGCGGTAATAACGATGGTTTACGAACAGTTTGCTATTACTTTACAGGCTTTCAGAGGGCAGCTATCGCACTTTAATAACAATTCCGCTTTTGGCGGTATTTTATACGCTCTCATGGGCATATTTATTGTAGCACTCACTTTTCAAACCTTACGAATTACCATTACATTTGTTCGACAAAAAACTTATACGATTCCAGCACCATTGGTTTTAAGTATTCAAATTGGCTTGATTTACTTCGTAATTTTCAGTTTTTTTGGTGGCTATATCAGCGGTGTAAACGGGCATACCGTTGGAGCGAATGACGGTGGTGAAGGCTTGCCACTTATTAATTGGAGTACAACCTTTGGCGATTTACGAGTAGCCCACTTCTTCGGTATTCACGCCCTTCAAATCATTCCGCTTTTTGGGTATTGGGTTTCGGGCAAATACGAATCTACAACCGCTATTAAATCTGTTTGGGTATTTGCGGTCATTTATTTGTCGTATGTGTGTTTCACCATGGTTCAGGCCTTAATGGGAATGCCATTTTTGAAATTATAAAGAAAAGGAGGATTATTCCCTCCTTTTCTTTATAATTTCAAACCACATAAATCACTTCATGTGCTTCCCAAATTTGAGGAATTTCAAGTTTTGAAATCATTTTTCTAACTACCGTCTGTGGAACAATGCTCTCTCTAATTTGATTTTGCTTGTTTTGCACATGAAAAGGCACTTCCAAATAAATTAACGTTGTTTTTGCTTTGTAAGTGGTAAACAAGTCTATTAACTGCTCCCGCATTTGCCTTGTTATGTTTGTGGCGTTCCAAACAAATGGTGTTTCACTTCGTAAGTATTTTTTGGCTTGCTCTTTTGCTAACTGAACCACCTTACCATTTCCTTTGCTATCTGTTGGGGCGATTTTCAGTTCACGTCTAATATCGTCCAACGACACAACTTTGTAATTTTTCAGATATTTTCTAAGATAAGTATCCTTACCAACACCTGGCAGTCCTGAAAGCATTAAGACTTCCGATTTATAATCATCAAAAGGCTGATAATTAGGCTGTTTATGTTCTTTATTAAAATATTCAAACTTTGCTAAATCAGAATGAAAAGCTTTAGGTTTTCCCCAGCAATCATTTTCGATACACAATTCTTTAAATAATTCTATCTTGTAAAGTAATTCTGACTGGTCTTTGCATATTCTACCCAAAACATCAGCCTTGGCAAACATGGCCAGCCATTCGGTATTTACCTCTAAACTTACTTGCAAAAGTGTTTTTTGTGGGTCAGGTTTTTCAAAAATCCATAAAGGCAACCCATGATACCTAACCAGTTTTGCAATTTGTTCTCGAATGAAAAAAGGTGTTTCAATAGCACAATACAAAATTTCTCGAACTGTAAATTCCCCTTTTTTTGCATGATTTTTAGATGTAATAGTTCCACCAGCCTCAATTACGGTCGTCGAACGTTTTTCTATATCGTGCATCAAAGCTACTGCCCATAAGATTTCTTTCGCTTGTTCATCAAGTTTCTGAAACTCAGGTAAAGCCAAAAGTTCCTTTACAACCATTTGAGTATGCACATCTACATTTCCCTCCGCATGATGTTTGGGGTCTTGTGGCACTGCTTCCATATCTTTTACCCAATCAAAATTTTTCAAAAGATAATCCCAGTGTTTTTCCTTAGTTAACTGCCACATACTCACCTCCTTTTTCCCAAACCAATGGGGCTTTTTTCCAATTTCTTGACCAATGCTCATCGGTTTTCACATGACCTTTTCGTACGTATTTAAAAACATTTTTAGAGAAATTATCTACATGAAAAGCAGCGGTATTTCTTGAAACTATACCTTCTTTTACACACGGTGTATTTTCTAAAACATCTACCGAACCAAAAATACTTGGTTCGGCAACAAGGCTAAAGATATTTTCTTCAAACACTTCTTGGGCAAATGGAGCATTGATGATGCCTAACTCTGGCACTGTCGGAAAATCAAGTAAGGCCGCATAAAACTTTACTTCTTCCCAAGAAAGCCAATAATCGTTCTCTCGAATGGCAAATACATAAAAATGATTGCTTAAAGACTGATATTCAATTGAGTGAATCGCATATAGATTTTCGCCAAAAATTTCTAAATCGCCCAATTGTTCTTTTATTAAAATCCAATGTTCACGCAACTTTTTAGTCCATGCCGACTCAGTGGGTGCAGCATGAGAACGAGCAAAAACACCATACTTGCTCAAGCAGTTATTCTCGCCATCTAATTTCTCAGTATGAATAATTTGCTTAATTTGCTGTATATCTTGACAATATTGATTGTTTATGCGGTCGTCGCTCGTAGTTCCTGGCGAAAACGGATAATGCAGGGTTCTGCTATATTTTTTTGAAATAGCCATATTTGTAAAATTTAAGTAAAAACAATAGAATAACACGATAAATCCTTTACGATTTACCTAAAACTCTCTGATTTCAACTTAACATTACATGACTTCTCAAAATTTGAAGATTTTAACTATACAAATACTTTCGGAAGCAAAATTAGGGAAAAAGTATTGATTTATGCAACTTATTAGCGGTTTCCATATAAAAATTTCATAAAAATAGACTATCTGAAGACTATTTCATCCTTCTCACTTCACCGAAATCACATTTTCTAAATCAGCCTTTTGTTTAATAGTATTCCCTGGTTTTTGAACAGGAAATTTCTTTAAAATTCGATTTACTTTCTTACGGAAAACTTCGGTAGCATAAGCCGAACTATCAATGATTTCGCCCGCAGTTCCACGCCACACCAACTGTCCAGTCTGGGCATCTACAATATCAATGATTAACGTTCCGTCATCATATTTCACAATTTCTGGACTTTCGCAGTAAGTGTGTTGGCTCAAATCGGGTAAATATCGCTCGCCTCTATAAAAGCCCGCTCCACACACCAAATTCTGAAATTTTTGTTCTTCTACATAAATATGAAAGTCAACTAAAAAATCGGGTGTGGCAATATTCCTACGAAAACCTTTTTTCGCTAAATTTTTATCAATTGCTCTCATCAAGGTTTGATTCAACTCAGCCGAACTATAAAGCGGATGTGTGGCTTTAGTGACTTCGAGTTTATTCCAGCCATACGTTCGGTATTGTTCGATAGCGATGTTTGGTTCTCGCTCAATGTGTAAATTTCGAGTACAACTAAAACTCAATATAGCTAAAAATAGTATGAATATGCTTTGTTTCATGTCTTTCTGATTTTTATCAAAACTACGTTGGTTTTAGGTATTATTCTATGCCAGATAGCACACCAAAGTATGATAACAATCAGTTTTGTCATTACCTAAACAAAAAAGAGTAGCCGTCTGGACTACTCTTTTACTATCATTGGGCAATATTACTCTGCAATTATTGATGTTGTATCAGCCTTATTCACTTTCTTGTAGCGACCATTTATTGTCAATAAATTCTTCTGCTTGTAGTTTTTGTGTATATCATTATTACTTACGGCAACTACAATAGTTTTTGATGAAGATTCTTGCAAACCCTGTGCTTTATAATTACGATGATTGGCTTGAGGATTGGTCGAATAATCGTTATTCAACTGAATTTGAGCAGTAGACTTGGCCGCTTGTTTACGTCCTAGAAGCTGATTTTGTTGCTTATAATTAGCCGAATTGGGAGCTTTTGTTTGTGCAAAGCTCGTGGTAGTTACCGCCAAAGCAAATAACACCACTAAGGCGTTGAGTGTATTTTTCATTTTTTTCGAATAATATTTGTTACATGTTCCCTTTCGGAGACATTTCAAAATTATACTCGAAATAAATACAAAACAAAGATTGAAGGCTTTTTTTGAGTAAAAATACTCAATTCTAATTTCGCTCTAATCTCGTTTGGCTTTCTTCTCACGCTTTTCCTCTTTCTTCTCTTTTGCTGTTTTTAGAGGTTCTTTTTTTACAGCTTTCTTTGCATCTTGACCTTTTGCCATCTTATCTTAGACTTTAATTTATTATTAAAAATTTGAGTAAATGTAGTATATTTTTATGAAAAAACATTGTCTATTCCTTATAAAAGACCCGCTTCACACGCTCGCTTACTCCCGTCAGAATTTCGTATGAAATAGTGCCAATCGAATCTGCTAAGTCTTTGATAGATAAGTCTTTTCCAAAAATTATTACTTCATCGCCTTCTTTGCAATCGGTTTCGCTTACGTCAATCATGGTCATGTCCATGCACACGTTTCCAACAACTGGGCAAGCCACACCATTAACCAAAACTTTACCTACGCCCTTGCTAAAACCTCGGTCGAAACCGTCGGCATAGCCAATGGCAATTGTGGCTATGATTGAATCTTTTTCTAAAACTCCTTTTCTACTATACCCAATTGTTTCGCCTGCTTTTACTTTCTTTATTTGCGAAATAATCGTTTTTAATGTCCCGACAGTCTGTAATTCTTTCTGCTCTGTGCCAGTTGCTTCGACACCATAAAGCCCGATTCCAAGGCGAACCATATCAAATTTTGCTTCAGGGAAACGAATAATTCCTGCCGAATTACAGATGTGTCTCAAAGGTTTCTGACCATCTAAAGCACCCATAATTTGTTGCGACATTCCTTCAAATCGTTCTATTTGGGTTCTTGAGAACGCATTGTGTTCGCTCTCGTCAGCTCCAACCAAATGACTAAAAATTGAGGCAACTTTAATTTTGGGATTTTGCTTCAATAACTCAATTAGTTGCTCAACGTCTTGTTCTTCAAACCCCAAACGGTGCATTCCTGTATCAAGTTTGAGATGAATTTTCCCCAAAACTAATCCGTCGGACTGCCCTAAAGAGTAGTTTTGATTGATGTATGTTAAATACTCTTCAAAAATCTTAAAACTATAAATTTCTGGTTCTAAATTATACTCAACTAACTTAGCGAATGATTCAGGTTGCGGATTGAGTACCATAATTGGCAGTTTAATTCCATTTTGACGAAGTATAACGCCTTCATCGGTATAAGCAACTCCTAAGTAGTCAACACGATGATATTCGAGCAAACTGGCTACCTCTGCACTACCACTTCCGTAGGCAAATGCTTTTACCATAACCATTATTTTTGTACTTGAACCGATTTTATTTCTGTAAAAATTCAGATTATTGGTCAAGGCATCAAGATTTACTTCAAAGACTGTTCCGTGAACTTTCAGCGTCAGTCGATTGATGATTTTCTCAAACTCAAACTTTCTCGCCCCTTTTACCAATATTAACGAACTTTGGAGTTGATTGATGGGATATTTCTCCAAAAACTCTTCAGTCGATTGATAAAAAACAGTTTTCCCATCGCCAACAGAAAGTGTATAGAAGGGTTTTTGGTTGCGAGAAATCACCTCTCCGATACCAATCACTTTATCAATTTGTTTGCCTTTGATGAGTTCGGCAAGGCTTTCGTACAAATCTGTCTCTTCCAAACCCGACTGCAATACATCACTGATAATCAACACCTTCTCTCGTTTTGTATGCTGTTGAGTCATGAAGTCAAGAGCCACCGAAAGACCAGCGTAATCATTATTATAAGTATCATCAATTAAGTAACAATCATTGATTCCTTGCTTCAATTCCAAACGCATTGCTATTGGTTTGAGCATATCCAGACGGTTCTGAATTTCTGCAATATTAATGTTCTGATACAACATCAAAAATATACAATGTGTAGCATTTTCGATGGAAGCATCATCGGCAAACGGAATCTTGAAATCGTAAATTTGGCTATTCCACAAAATCTGTAAAGTGCAATACGTATTTTGTTTCGTAGCGTTGACAAAAATCTTGCTCCCTGCTTTTCTCGACCAACCGATTAACTCGATACTCGGATTTACGGCTTTAAGCAATATTCTGATTTCATCATCAATATCTTCGTAGTCTTTGCAATAAATAAGGGTTTTGCTTCGCTGAAATAAGCGAAGTTTTTCGGTAGCTTTTTGCTTACGGCTTCTGAAACCTTCATCGTGTGCCGAACCAAGATTTGTGAAAATACCAATGGTTGGACGAATGACAGGCTCAAGAAACTCCATTTCGCCCGATTTTGAGATTCCTGCCTCAAAAATTCCAAAATTATGGTGTTCGTTGAGTTCCCAAACCGAAAGCGGCACACCTATTTGTGAATTATAGCTGCGTGGGCTTTTTACTAAATTATAATCTTTCAGTAAGACACTCAGCCATTCTTTCACGATAGTTTTTCCATTGCTACCCGTAACGCCTACTACTGGAATATTAAAAGCCTGACGGTGATTTGCGACCAAATGTTGTAAGGCTCGGATGGCGTTTTCTACCAAAAAAAACTTGGCATCTGATAGGTTTTCGAGTTGAGTTTTTAAAGCATCATTCAATGCTTTTTTCTCGACAACAAACTCACGCACACCTTTTTCGTAAAGGTCTTTGATGAACGCATGACCATCGTGACGCTCTCCTTTGATGGCAAAAAATATACTATGCTCTGGCTGAGACACAAAACGGCTATCGGTCAGTAAAACCGTAGCCTGAGAAATAATAGGTTCGGAAAGGAAATTCACTTGGACGATTTAAAAGAAGTAACTCCATCCAGTCCTTCCCGTCGGTAAAGAGTGGATGATAATTTGTTTTTTACAATGCTGGTACAAATTCCATATTTACGAATTGTCCAGCACTAATCATTTTGTTATTTTCAGCTTGTAAAACTAACTTCGTTTTCGAGATTTCGATTATCTTGAATTGTCCTTTAAAGCCTAAAATATCAATATCTAAAACTTTATTATCGCTTATCAAATACCACGTACCTGCATTTAAGATTTGCTTCGTAATTCGGTCTTTGGCACGAGTCACGTTATCGTCACGAAATTCGTAATCTAAGCCAAAAAGTGCTTGTGCCTGCGAATTTAACTGATTTTGGCTCAGAGTTTTACCATCAGTGTCAGCAAAACGGTCGAGTTTCCAGAAATTAGCCGAAAGAACTTTTGTTGGTTCATTGACCGTTACTTCTGATTTTTTACAGCTAAAGGCAAATAAGACCAAGGCAATCAATAATAAGTTTTTCATTGTATTTGATAATTTTATAAAATCTTAGTCCAAATCATAAGGCAAATAATTATTCACTTTTGCTCCGTATTTGTGCAATTCACGCACGATTGTTGAGCTAATGGGGGCAAGCTCAGGCGATGTAATCAGGAAAACAGTTTCGAGTCCACCTACCAAATGTCGGTTTACTTGCGAAATGGTATTTTCATACTCAAAATCGGTCGTATTACGTAGGCCTCTCAGCAAAAAATTTGCGTCATTTGCCACCGCAGCATTGGCCGTTAGGTCATCATACGATATAATTTTTACACTCTCGTTATCGCTAAAAGTTTCTCTGATTTTCTCGGTCATCATTTCGAGCGGAAAGTAGCGTTTTTTAGCCGAATTTGTACCTATACCTATAATTACCTCATCAAAAAGTTTCAATCCACGCATCACAATATCGGCGTGTCCTTTCGTGAAGGGGTCGAATGAACCTGGGAAAAAGGCAACTTTTTTCATATCTGGTAGGAGTAAATATCGTAGGAAGTCCGAACTTGGACATTCTCGTTCTGTCAATACAAATAAAACGAACTAAATAAAGTATAATAACGATGCTCGGGTAAATCTTCAAAATATTGACTAAAACGAATTTTCGTTGGGTTTAGTGCAAATTTGACATCACTAAGTGACTGTGTAAGTTGCATATATCTATCAGAGAACGAGGTTATTTCACCATAGAACATCGTCGGGGTATCAACTGATAAACCAAGTTCGTTCATCACAAATAACACATGATAGACCATATCTTGCGGCGTTCGGAAGTGAAAACGATTGCAAAAGTGCAATTTGGCATCTTTAAAATAGATAATTGTTATGTAATAATCCTCAAAATAAAGGTGAAGACCATTATTGTTGCGGTCTTGTACGATACCCTCAATCAACGAACCCAAAACGGGTACTGGGTCTATTTTACGGGCAGGATACATTTCTTTAAACCACGCAAAAGTATCTTTTTCTATCCCAAAAATACATACTGCTCCAAACCTACTATGCTTAAAGTCAAATATATGCTCTTGCTCCGACAAGTTTTTACCAGCAGCAAAATTTAAGTATTTAGTTGCTTCATCAGCTTCGTAATATTCGTCGGGAATGAGTGTAAAATGATTAGCATTGACCGATAATCGAATTGTTTTCCAGTAATTTGCCGCCAAAAACTGGTGTTCTTGATAAACCGTTTTGAGTGTTTTTAATAACTGATTTTCGTTCAATAAAGAAAAAACATGGTAATCTTCCAGCCACATAATTACATCGTGGAGGGTATTATAGACAGTAAAACGGAAACGGTCACGGCTCACTTCAATCAACAAATGGCACTCGGCTATCTGATTGGTATCAAAGCGGTCGTCTCTTATTTCAAAACTCGGTGATATATTTAAAACAGGATTCTCCAATGATTTTAATCAATTTTAGATGATTAGCAAAAGTAAATCAGACTCAGTTATGGGTTATGATTTTTGTTTCAAGTGGTTAAATAATTGTTAAAACCTTAAAGAATAAATTCTACAACACACCAATTTGCAACAAATTAAACAATCTTCAATAGTATTTGAACAAGTTTTTACGCAATTATCTCATCAAAACTTCCAATTTTTTGCCAAAACTGGTGTTTTTCGCTCAAATTTAAGCTTTTTATTTCATCTAACGACAACCATTCTACTTTTTGAATCAGTTGTTGACTCGCATTCATTTCTGGGTCATGCCCCAAAGTCAACTCTCCACCTACTCTTTGCACTACAAAAAACAACTCAATTCCGTGCAGTGGTAGCTTCACGAACTCGTTCATTAGTACTAATTTACCTACTGAAATTTCAAGCCCTGTTTCTTCTAAAAACTCTCTTTGAAGTGCTTCTTCGGCCATTTCGCCCACTTCCACACCTCCACCTGGTGGACACCAAAAAGTATTTTCGCTTAAAATTGCCCGATGACCTATCATCAACACTCGGTCGTTTTCGATACAAATTCCACACGCACGCACCCTAATTCTATTACCATAAAGTTGTTGGGCGTTTATTTGAACTTCCGATTGTGGCATTTGGTTTCGCTATTTTGGCACAAAGATAAGCAATCAGCCACGAGGGATTTCAAGATTCGTGAATGTTTTTAAAATTTAAAGGTTTATTTTGCAAAGAAATAAGTGCAGAGTGACGAGTTTAGGGTGCAAAATGAGAAACTTGCACTACAACTTAACTCTACACTCTAAATTTTGCATTATAAATAATAACAATGGCACTCGACGAAAATATAAAACCTTCTACCAGATTTTTAAGTAAGTTTCCATTTACGCCCACTTTTGGGCAAGCAAAACTCTTTAAATTGATGGACGAGTTTATTCTGGATGAAGAACAATTTCGTGATACATTCATTCTGAAAGGTTATGCGGGAACTGGTAAAACCACCTTTGTGAGTACGCTTATTAAGGTTCTGAAAGAATTTGGTTATAAGGCAGTTTTACTCGCTCCAACGGGTCGAGCAGCCAAAGTGATGTCGAGCTACTCGAAACGAATGGCCTTGACGATTCATAAAAAAATTTATCGACAAGTTGAAAATGCTTACACAGGTGCATTGGTTTTTGAACGCATGAAAAACACCCAAGAAGGCACAGTTTATATTGTTGATGAGGCCTCAATGATTTCGGATGACCGAGAATTTGGTACGAATAGCCTGCTGCACGATTTACTCGACTTCGTCTTTGAACAAGAAACCAACAAACTCATTCTGATTGGCGATGAAGCCCAACTTCCACCTGTGGGAATGCAAGTTAGCCCCGCCCTCAGTGCCGAACATTTGGCTGGCAGATACCACGCCACCGTAACCGAACACGTACTGACCGAAGTTATGCGTCAGGGTGAAGGCTCTGGAATTTTGACGAATGCGACTGATTTACGAAAGCAATTACAAGAAGAAACACCTACTATTCAATTAATTACAAGTAAATACAAGGATTTCTACCGCATGACGGGCGAGCGTCTGGAAGATGGAATCAGATACGCTTACGACAAATATGGTCGAGAAAACACCACCATCATTACTCGCTCGAATAAAACCGCTGTGCAATATAATCGGTATATCCGAACAGCCATTAATTATTCAGAAAATGAACTTGATTCGGGCGATATGTTGATGGTCGTCAGAAATAATTATACAGTTTTGGGCGAAGATTCAAAGGCAGGTTTCATTGCCAACGGCGATTTTGTAGAGGTAATCAAGATTCGACGAGAAGAAGAAATGCACGGGCTTCGCTTTGCCAACGTTACGCTAAAACTGGTCGATTATCCCGACGAAGAAGAATTTGATTGTAAGATTATTCTGAACACGCTTTATTCAAACTCGCCAACTTTATCGGCCGAAGAAAATAAGATGCTCTATGAAAATGTGCTGAAAGATTATTTTTGGGTAAAATCGAAGAAAGAACGCCAAGATTTATTACGTAAAGATGCTTACCTAAATGCTCTTCAAGTAAAGTTTGCTTATGCCCTAACCTGCCACAAATCGCAGGGTGGGCAGTGGGATGCTGTCTTTGTTGACCAAGGCTATTTGCCGCCCGATGCCGAAGTAGATAGCGATTTTATTCGTTGGCTTTATACGGCCATTACTCGTGGGGTAAAGGAAGTTTTCTTGCTTAATTTTAATAAACAGTTTTTGGAAGGATAAAACATGTCAAAGCATCGTAAAAAATACAAAAAATACGTTCAGAAAAAGGTTTTTACTTCGCCTGGTACACTCGAATATGTGGGCAAAGATGTGCCGATTGATACTGTCGTCAAATTAGTTGAGTTTAACGATGAAATTTATCAGCAAAAAGTAGTAAAATCAATCAGTGAATGTCTACTCTCTCCTATCGAAACGCATGTAAACTGGCTCGATGTGGATGGCGTACACGAAGTGCAAATCGTTGAAGAAATCGGTAAACATTATCATTTACATCCACTATTATTAGAGGATGTCATGAACACCGAGCAAAAAGCTAAACTGGAGCATTTTGGCGAACAAAATATTTTCGTAGTAATGAAAATGCTACAATTCAACGAAGCCCACAACGAAGTTGAAACCGAACACGTAGCACTCGTTTTAGGGAGAAATTATGTAGTTTCGTTTCAAGAAAGGCATAAATCTGACGTTTTTGCTCCGATTTTCGCTCGTTTAAAAGCTTCGGTAGGGAAAACTCGAAAAGGGAAAGCCGACTATTTATTTTATTCACTCTGTGATTTAGTGGTTGACAACTATTTTGTCGTTCTCGAAAAATTTAGTGAAAAACTGGAGGAATTAGAGATAAAAATCATCGAAAATCCGCACCGAGACGACCAAACAGCCCTCTACGAACTTCGCAGAGAACTGATGCAAATTCGGAAGGCGGTTTTGCCACTCCGTGATATTTTTGGTACACTTACTCGCGAGTCATCCGAACTGATTCATCCGAACACAATCATTTATCTCCGTGATGTTTACGACCATATTCTACAAACCCTCGAAACGATAGAATCGTACCGAGAAATGATAGAAAACATTCAGAATATTTATCTCACCAGTTTGAGCAACAAAATGAATTCGGTCATGAAAACGCTCACGGTTTTTACAGCCATTTTTATGCCTTTGACCTTCATTGCGGGCATTTACGGCATGAATTTCGATAACATGCCCGAACTGCACAATCCAAATGGCTATTTTTATACACTCGGTAGTATGGTAGTGATTTCTATCATCCTCTGGATTTACTTCAAATGGAAAAAATACGTGTAAGTCTGTAAAGAAAAACTTTATTTTATTGAAGCTTTTTTTCAACTTTCACCCCATCAATTTACCTCTTTGTCGCTTAAAAACAGGGTAAAATAGCACTACGTAGGCAAGTGTAACGAGATATTACTTATCTTTGAAAAATGTAGTCTTCATTAACAAAACTCATTCCTATAACATGCAGAAACAACTATCAATCCTTCTATTGATTGTTTTGACTTCTTTCGGGGCGTTTGCTCAAAACAAGAAGAAAACCAAAGCTTCTCCAACACCTACTACAACGGTCGTGCAGGCTCCCAAGCCTCCACAAGTCAACTACGACAGCACTTTCAAGGCAATCAAATGGCGAAACATCGGTCCGTTTCGTGGTGGTCGTTCGGTGGCAGTTTCGGGTGTGATTGGCCAACCACAAACTTACTACATGGGTACAACGGGTGGCGGACTTTGGAAAACCACCGACGCTGGCCTTTCGTGGACAAATATCTCTGACGGGTATTTCAAAACTGGTTCGGTTGGAGCCGTTTCGGTGGCAGAATCTGACCCGAACGTTGTGTACGTAGGCATGGGCGAACACGCACCTCGTGGTGTAATGACCTCTTACGGCGATGGCGTTTATAAATCGACCGATGCAGGCAAAACTTGGACAAAAATGGGTCTTGACCTCACTCGTCATATTTCTCGCATTAGTATTCACCCACAAAATCCTGATATTGTTTATGTAGCGGCACAGGGTGCTTTACACGGTGCGAGTGAAGAAAGAGGTGTTTACAAGTCGGTTGATGGTGGTAAAACGTGGAAAAAGACACTTTTTGTTGATAATAATACAGGTTGTTCGGATTTGAGCATGGATATGACGAATCCGAGAATTATGTACGCTGCCATGTGGGACCATCGTCGTTTGCCGTGGCAAATGGTGAGTGGTGGTAAAGGAAGTGGCTTGTACAAATCGCTGGATGGTGGCGAAACTTGGACTAAACTCGACAAAGGTTTACCGAAAGAATTGGGTAAGATGGGGATTGTAGTTTCGAGAGCAAATCCGAGCCGAGTTTTTGCGGTTATTGAATCTGATACTGAAAAAGAACAAGGGGGTGTTTTTCGCTCTGACGATGCAGGGAAATCTTGGACTCGTGTGAGCAAAGACCATCGAACGGTACAACGTGCGTGGTATTACATAGAAATCTTTGCCGACCCAACCAACGAAAACATTGTTTATGTACTCAATTCACCTGCTCTTAAATCAATTGATGGTGGCAAAACCTTTACCCGTGTTTTTGGTGGAACTCACGGCGACCACCACGATTTATGGATAAATCCGAAAGATGGTAAAAACATGGTTCTGGGCAATGACGGTGGAGCAGCCGTTTCGTTCAATGGCGGACAAACCTTTTCTCCGCAAAATCAACTACCAACGGCTCAGTTTTACCGAATCAATGCCGACAATTTGTTCCCTTACCGAATTTATGGAGGGCAGCAAGATAATACATCGGTTATGATTCCAAGTCGAGTAACCAATGGCAGTGGAATCCGTGAGCGTGATTGGGAGGCTTCGGCAGGTGGTGAAAGTGCATTTTTGGCATTCGACCCCGACGCACCTCGCTACGTAATGGGTGGAAGCTATCAAGGTACAATCGAGCTACTCGATTTACAGAATAAAGAAGGAAAAGGCGTGATGGCTGCCCCGATTCAGTACCAAGCATTGAAAGCGAAAGAAATGAAGTATCGGTTTAATTGGAATGCTCCGATTATCTATTCAAAACGTGAAAAAGCCTATTATCATGCTGGAAATGTGGTTTTAAAAACAACCGATTTAGGGAAAACTTGGACAGAGTTTTCAACTGATTTAACTCGAAAAGATACCACAAAACTTGGTTTGGGTGGAGCTCCGTACACCAACGAAGGTGCAGGTGGAGAAAACTATGCCACGATTTCGTATCTCATAGAATCTCCCAACGAAGCCGGTGTTTTTTGGGCAGGTAGCGATGATGGCTTGGTGCATATTACCAAAGACAATGGCAAAACTTGGACAAACGTAACACCAGCTGGTTTAGAAGAATGTTTGATAAATGCAATAGAAGTTTCGCCACACGATAACGCAACGGCCTATATTGCCACGCATCGTTATAAATTAAATGATTTTACGCCTTCAATTTACAAAACAACCGACTACGGCAAAACTTGGACAAAAATAACGGAAGGTATTCCATACGGAGCGTGTGTACGTGTGGTGCGTGAAGATTCTCAACGCAAAGATTTACTTTTTGCAGGTACAGAAACGGGGTTTTATATATCGACAAACGGAGGAAAAAATTGGTCGAATATGCAACTCAACCTACCGATTGTTCCAATTACAGATTTGAAAGTTCATCAAAACGATTTGATTGCCTCGACGCAAGGTCGCTCTTTTTGGATTTTGGATGATTTAGCTCCAATTCGAGAATTAAAAGGTGCATTATCAAAAGATAGTTTGACGGCTTTCATACCCGAAGAGACTTACCGAGTATCGGGCCGTAGCTCGCTTGATAAAGTTAGTGAAGAAGACGAAGAATCAACTTCTACTTTCGGCGAAAATCCATCTACGGGTGTAGTTTTCTATTATGGTTTGCCTGCAAAACCAGATACTACGCAAACCTTAACTTTGGAAATCAGTAATGCAAAAGGCGAAATCGTAAGAACATACAGCAGCAAAAAAGAAAAAGGTTTTGAGGTTTACCCAGGTGGACCATCGCCCGACCCAACGCTTCTCATGAAAGGTGGAATGAATCGTTTTGTGTGGGATATGCGTGCCGAAACCATCAAAGGTATTCCAAAAGTATTTATTGAAGGTAGTTATGATGGCCGTAGGATGTCGCCAGGTACTTATTCAGCTAAATTTACCTACGGAAAACAGACTAAAACCGTACCCGTAAAAATCCTCGCTGACCCACGCATCAACGCAACAGCAGCCGAGTACGAAGACCAAGAAAATACACTCAAATCGCTCGAAAATAGCGTAAATGATATTCATGAGTCGATTGCTAAGATGCGTAAGATTTCTAAGCAAATTAGTGAAGTTAGCAGTCTTTTATCCACAAAAACTGAGCTAAAAGCGGTGGTTGATGCAGGAAATGCGATTGTGAAAAAAATCAAAGTTTGGGAAGAAAAATTGGTACAAAACAAAGCAGAATCAAACGATGATATTATCAATTTTAAGAATATGCTCAGTGCCGATTATATTTTCGTAAGAGGAGAAATTGACTCAAACGTACCGACAGTTACGAGTGGACAGAAAAAACAACTGGCAGCCCTTGACGCTCAGTGGAATGTACTTAAAACTGAAATGAATGAGTTGATTACCAAAGACATTGCGGCTTATAATAAACTTTGTGCTGAAAAAGTAATCAGTAAGGTAATTATTCCTTAAAAATAGATAAAGATAATTGTGGCACATCCTTTTAGATGTGCCACAATTGTTTTCAAGAAAAGCTAATACTCTCGCCCTTTCCAAACCAGTTTAGTGGGCAAAATATAAACCACCAACTGCAAAAACCAAAATACATACATATACATCGTATAGGCAGGAATGTATTTTAATAATTGATTTTGATTGAGAATTTTGAAAATTAGGTTGCCAATCAAGAAGTTAATAAGTAGGTTAAAAAGAAAAATCACCGAAACGATTTTCCACGAAAAAAGACTAAGAATCAACAAAGTAGGCAATAAAAAACCTTGAATTAAGGCAGGAAAAATCAGAATAGAACCCGTTGAGATTCCACCCACAACCCAGCGTTTGCGTTGCTCAAAATACTTTTTTGGTGGTTTGGTAAACGTCATGGCGTCGGGCTTAAATAATTGCTTAAAAGCAAAGCCTTTATCAATAATTGCTTTATAAATGGCATAATCTTCCACAATCGAAAATCCGACTTTTTCATAACCTCCAACTGCCCAATAAGCCTCGGCTGAAACCATCATATTATTGCCCATTCCTGTGGATTGAATCTTAAAATCGGCCAAAGTTTTCATCAATTTCAGCGTAAAAAGCCACTCTATGGCTTGGCTTGCCTCAAACCAATTTTTGTTTTTTACGAGGGTCAGCCCAACAATCACTCCTTCGTTTTTTCTTTCTTCAACAAACGCTTCAATCCAATTTTTAGGCACCTCAATATCAGCATCAGTAAAGAAAAAAAGCTCACCCGTTGCCAGATGAGCCAATTGTGCCAAAACATTTGCTTTTCCTTTCAGTCCATCAATTTGTTTTTCTATTTTAATATATTGAATACACATATTTTCGGCCGTAAACCTTTTAGTAATTTCAGCCGTTTTGTCAGTCGAATCATCATCACCGATTAGAATTTGTAGCTTATCTTTCGGGTAACTTAGTTGCGTAAACGTAAACAATAAATCGGCAATATTCTCCTCTTCATTTCGAGCAGCTACTAAAATACTTACGTTCGGAAATTTCATGATTACTTTATTTTACAACCATGGACTGTTGGCCAATAGCTCTGGACTAAAATTAATCTCTGATGGTTGAAGCAATTTGTTTAAAATCACCCACTAAATCTTTATAGCTACTGGTCAAAGTCCAGCACAAAACTTGATAATAATGGGTTTTGGATTCTACATAAGTTACCAAATATGTAACCTTTATCTCTTTTCTGTCTTCGGTTTGTAACGTAGCATAAAGGTCAGTTTGATAAAATTTATTGCCATTCTGCTGAAATTCAATTGGTTTTGACTCTTGTGCCTTTGGGTCTTCTGATTTTAGGCTTTCAATCACCGAATCATGAAACTCTTTTAGGCTGCTATACTTCGTCCCTTCGGCTTCCAAATCCTCCTTTGCATCTTCGATTACTACAACATAGGCTTCTTTGATTTTGTTCATGTACTGCATCAAAGCCACATCATTGAGCGAGGTCGTTTTGACCATGTAATCAGGAACTGACATGTAGATAATATGTCCCGCTTTTTGTTCTACGAATTTGGTTTGAGAATAACTAAAAGTGGGGATAACTGTTAAAAGAAGTAATTGTTTGAGGTTCATGAGTAAGGGGACGTGTTTAGTTTTTACAAAAGTATTTAAAGTTTTGAGAACTGAAATCCTTGGCTCGAAAAATGTTCTAAAAACCTCGGCAAAGCGTAAGACATTCGTTTATTGGCCTTAATGCTATCATGAAAAAGTACAATTGAGCCAGCTTCTGTATACTTGATTGTTTTGCGTAAGATAGTCTCGGGTGATAAATCTTGAGCGAAATCCCCAGAAAGTACATCCCACATAATTATCTCATGGTTAAACAATAAACTACGAGCCTGACTACGCTTAATACGCCCATAAGGCGGCCGAAAAAGTTTAGTTTCAATGCCATATTTTTCGATTTCAGTTTTACATCTGACGCTATTTTCTAAATAAGTAACATCATCGTTTGCCCAACCTCGCAGATGGTTGAACGTATGATTTCCGACCGAATGCCCCTCCTTTATAACTTTCCGAAAAACATCAGGATTTTTGCTGATATTATCTCCGATACAGAAAAAAGTAGCTTTTACGTCGTATTTTCCAAGGGTTTCAAGCACAAACTCCGTTACTTCGGGGATTGGGCCGTCATCAAAAGTTAGGTATATTTTCTTTTCGTCAGAAGGTTTTCTCCAAACGAAATGAGGGTATAAAGCCCGCATCAAAAAATTAGTTTTGTGCAAAAACATCGCTCATCTTTTTTCTACAAAAGAAAGAATTTTTATTCAGAACCTACACATTTATTTCTAAATTGCACCAACGAAAGCATAAAATTCCATGCAAAAGCATCTTCTATTTATCTTATTTTCTTTTCTGAATGCAACGGCACAAACTAAACCTTTGAGCAACCGCATTGCCAACTATGAAATTTCGGTAAAGCTCGACCCCGAAAAACACAGTCTTGATGGCAAAGAAACCCTCATTTGGACGAATACTTCGACCGACTATATTTCTGAACTACAATTTCATTTGTACCTCAATGCTTTCAAAAACAAAAACTCGACTTTTATGAAGGAGTCGGGTGGACAGCTTCGTGGCGAAATGATGGACGCCAAAAACAAAGGAAATTTCGGCTGGATTGATATTAATTCGATGAAAGTGCGTGGTGGTGAAAATCTGATATCCAAAATCAAATTTATTCAACCCGACGACCTCAACGATAAAGACCAAACCGTAATTAGTGTTCCACTCAACCGCTCGATTGCCCCCAATGAAAGTATCACACTCGACCTAAATTTTAAGGCCCGATTACCTAAAGTTTTTGCCCGAACGGGTTATGCGGGCGATTATCATTTGGTTGGGCAATGGTTTCCGAAAATCGGAGTTTATGAGCCAGCAGGAATGCGATATGCAACAAAAGGAGCTTGGAATTGCCATCAGTTTCATGCTGATAGCGAATTTTATGCTGATTTTGGCACGTATCGAGTGGACATGACTATACCGAGAGATTTTGTCTTAGCCGCAACGGGTATTTTTCAGAACGAAAAAACTAACAAAGACAAAACGAAAACCATCAGCTACAAAGCCGATGATGTGCATGATTTTGCGTGGACGGTTTCACCCCGCTTTGAAGTTTCCGAACGCCAATGGAAACATGTAAAAATAAAAGCGGTTGTCCAGCCCGAACACAGCGGCAGCACCGAACGCTATTTTCAGTCGGCTATTGCGGCTTTAGAGTATTTCCAAAAACACCTCGGCAACTATCCGCATTCAGTACTGACATTGGTTGACCCTCCACTGGCAGCCGCAGGTTCGGCAGGTATGGAATATCCAACCTTTATTACTTGTGGTGAAACCACGTGGGGTTTACCAAACGGTATCCGCTCGCCTGAAGTAGTCACGATTCACGAGTTCGGACATCAGTATTTTCAAGGAATGTTGGCCTCGAATGAATTTGAAGAATCGTTTTTGGATGAAGGTTTTAATCAGTATTACGAAGGCCGAATTATGGACGCAACCTATGGTAAAGGCTCAATGATAAATCTTTTTGGTTTTAAACTAAATGATTCCGAAAATCCTCGATTGGCTTATATAAGCATGAAAAACGTGAAGATTTCGGAGATTTTCCGAAAATCGTGGGAGTATCCAAGAGGCACATACGGCACTCTTACTTACATGAAAACCGCCACCATGTTACAAACTCTCGAAAATCTGATTGGTAGAGAAACAATGGATGAGGTAATGCAAACATATTTCATTAGATGGCGTTTTAAGCACCCAGCCGTAAAAGATTTTGTGGCCATCGTCAACGAAATTGCTCCCAAACGCACCAACTATAAGTATGGCAAAAACTTTGATTGGTATTTTGAACAAACTCTTTATAAAGCTCCCGATTTTGATTACGAAGTAAGTGAAATCAATGAAAAACAATGCACAATTAAGCGTTTGGGCGATATGATAATTCCGACCGAAATACTTGTAAAATTTACAGACGGAAAAGAAGAATTAATTAGTTGGAACGGCGAAGATTATTCAAAAGTGTTGAAGTTTGAAAAGCCAATCAATTCGGTAATCATTGACCCTAAAAACAAGATTTTATTTGATTTAAACCTCAATAATAATAGTCGAAGTATCGAGCAATCTTCATTGCCATTCATTAAATACGCTCTAAAAATGGTGTTTTGGATGCAGAATTTATTAAGTTGGGTGGGGTGAAATAATTTATTGCCGTTGGTTAAAACCAACGGCAATGAAGAAAGAATAAATTCATAAATCTCAACTACTCCCTCTTCTCGAAAGCATCAAAAGCCCTATGAATGTTATAAAACCATTAAGCATCAATTTCGAGAAACCAAATTCAAAATCAAGGTTTTTCTTTGTAAATTCTTCAATAAAATAAGTCAAAAACGGAGCAGCTACGCAGACAAACGGCACATATTTATCAATCAATGGTCGTTTAAGGTAAATTCCAAAAGCAAAAAGACCGAGTAATGGACCATACGTATAACCCGCAATATTAAAGACCGCCGAAATCACTTCTTGGCTATTCAACGCTCTGAAAATCAAGATTACAATAATAAACACAACCGTAAAACCAATATGCACGTAGTGTTTGAGCGTTTGACGTTTGGCTTCTTCGTATTTCTCGATATGTAAGAAATCAACACAAAACGAAGTCGTAAGAGCAGTAAGTGCCGAGTCCGAACTCGCATACGTAGCCGCAGTAATACCCAATAAAAAAGTAACAGCAGCCAACGTTCCGAACTGATTTCCCAATGCCAACGAAGGATACAAATCATCCGTTTTGGCAGGAATCGGCAAACCCATTTTCTCAGAATACAGATAGAGTAATACTCCCAAACTCAAGAAAAGCAAATTGATAAAAACCAACACTACATAAAACCAAAACATATTCTTCTGTGCTTCGCCGATACTCTTGCAAGTGAGGTTTTTCTGCATCAAATCTTGGTCGAGTCCAGTCATCACAATAGCAATAAACGCTCCCGATAAAAAATCTTTCACGAAATGGTGTTTATTGGCCCAATCCCACACAAAAATCTTAGAATATTGGCTATCCCGAACGGTAGAGAATAAATCGCTTACGCCTAAATCAAGTTGTTTTCCAATTAGATAAATGGTTAAGACCAGTGCCGTCAGCAAGAAAAATGTTTGAAGTGTATCGGTAATGATGATAGTTTTGACTCCACCTTTGAATGTATATACAAAAATTAAAGCCATGGCAATCAGTACAGTCACTTCAAAAGGCACGCCCAACCCATCAAAAATGGCGAGTTGCAAAACTTGCACGGCCACATACATACGCACCGCCGAACCAATAGTACGAGAGAGCAAGAAAAAAGCCGAACCTGTTTTATATGACCAAAAACCAAAGCGTTTTTCGAGATAACCATATATCGAAATCAGATTCAAGCGGTAATACATTGGCATCAAAATCGTGGCAATCACCCAATAACCGACTGCGTAACCCAGCACCACTTGAAAATATGAAAACTGAATTTTTCCGACTGCACCTGGCACCGAAACGAACGTTACGCCTGAAATTGATGTTCCAATCATACCAAAAGCTACCAAATACCAAGGCGATTGACGATTAGCCGTAAAAAAAGTATTTGTATCAGCTCCACGAGCCGTATATAATGAGATAGCAATCAGAATTAAAAAATAAATAACCAGAATCGTTAGTGCGAGTGTTGATGACATACTTGTTTAGGGTTTAAAATCTTATTCAAATATCAAAACTTTTTTTTCGATAACAAAACTACTCTTTCGCAAGAATGAAGTATCTTAGCATTGAAAATTGATGTACGATTATTTAAAAATACGTTTTTCTGTTTCAAAAACACTTGACTATCAATTTTTTATAAAAATTAATTAACCCAAATTTGTGCAAAAAACTCGACAAATGACAACGTTACCAAGTCCAGAAATTGAAGTAATTGAAAAGGTTACTGAAGACCTCGAAGCTATTAAATTATGGGAATTAGTCGTTTTCAATGATGACATAAACACCTTCGACCACGTAATATCTACTCTCATTGATGTGTGCCACCACTCGCCTGAGCAAGCAGAACAGTGTACGCTGATTATTCATTACAAAGGGAAATGTGGCGTAAAATCAGGTGATTTTGAAGAATTGACAGCCTTACGCAATGAAATTTGCCGTAGAGAGATTTCGGCTGAGATAATGTTGAAATAAGCCTTAATTCGGTAGTTAATTGCTTATAGGCGACTAAAATAAATTTAGACGCAAAAAGTTCGAATCTCTTCTTCGTCACATTATACAAAAAATTATCGTCCGTGGACAGTGAACTAAAATATCAATGAACTTCCCCTCCAAGCTCATAGAAGAAGCTGTGATAGAAATTTCAAAGCTGCCTGGAATTGGCAAAAAATCGGCTTTGAGGCTGGCCTTGCATTTATTGAAACGAGATGAATCGCAGACACAACTTTTGGCAGACGCTCTAACCAAGATGCGTACAAAAACGACCTTCTGCAAAAAGTGCCATAATATTTCTGACGATGAACTTTGCCTAATTTGTAGCTCGCAACGCCGTGATGCGTCGGTGCTTTGTATCGTAGAAGATACCCGTGACGTACTGGCCATCGAAAATACCGCCCAATACCGTGGACTTTATCATATTTTAGGAGGAATCATTTCGCCATTAGCAGGCATTGGACCTAACGATTTGAATATCGAATCTTTGATAAAAAGAGTTGAGCAAGAGCCTGAAATTCAAGAAATTATTTTGGCACTAAGCCCAACGATGGAAGGCGATACCACCGCTTTTTATCTACAAAAACGTCTAAAACCTTTCAATAAAAAAATTAGTACCATCGCTCGTGGAATTCCAATCGGTGGCGACCTCGAATACGCCGATGAAGTAACCCTCGGACGCAGTATTACAAGCAGGATTGCTTATGAATAAAACCACCCCCAACCCCTAAAGGGGGGCTAAACACAAAAACATTATGAATAACGTTTTCAATATAAATTCCACTTTAGGGGTTAGGGGTACTCTTCCTCGCATCAAAATCTGCTGTATTAGTTCGACTCTTGAAGCTAAACAGGCCATCAGTTTCGGAGCTTCGGCATTGGGCTTGGTGGCCAAAATGCCGAGCGGGCCTGGGCCAATTTCTGATGAATTGATTCAAGAAATTGTCCGAACAATACCACCGCCGATTGCATCGTTTCTACTGACCAGTCGTACTGATAGTTTTGGTATTATTGAACATCAGAAAACCGTTCATTCCAATGTCATTCAAATTGTTGATGCTTTAGAAACGGGTTCTTACGATGATTTTAGACGAGAAATTCCTACGATAAAAATCGTGCAGGTGATTCACGTAGTTGATGAAAAATCACTCGACGAAGCACTCGAAATCTCAGAAAAAGTGGATGCACTTTTGCTCGATTCAGGAAACCCGAATTTAGCTGTAAAAGAACTCGGCGGAACAGGCAGAGTACATAACTGGGCGATTAGCCGAAAAATTGTGGAGCAATCAAAAGTACCCGTTTTCTTGGCGGGTGGACTCAAAACCGAAAATGTAAGAGCCGCCATTGATGCAGTTCAGCCCTATGGTTTAGATTTATGCAGCAGTGTTCGCACCGATGGCAAATTAGACCCTTATAAATTAGAGGCGTTTTTTAATGAAGTTAATCGGGTTTAAAACGTTAAATTTTAGTTAATATCAAGCAAAAAAGTAGGCGATTATTTATAAAACAGTAGATTTGTATATACCTTATATCTGATAAACCAATGAACAGAAAAGATTTCATCAAAGCCTTTATAGGAAGTGCCTTCGCTTTTAAGTTAAGCGATATTTATGCAAGCAAAGCTCCCGTTTTCTTCGACGGAATGTTTACTCTTGCTCCTCTACCCTACGCCAACGATGCTCTTGAGCCACATATCGACAAAATGACGATGGAAATTCACCACGACCGTCATCACAAAGCGTATGTCGATAACCTCAACAAAGCCATTGCGGGAACCGATATGGAAAAACTTTCAATCGACCAGTTATTGAGCAATATCAGCAAATATCCAGTTGCGGTAAGAAATAATGGTGGTGGACACTGGAATCACACGTTTTTCTGGCAAATCATGGCACCAAATGCTGGTGGAAATCCATCGGGAAAACTCTCAGAAGCAATCACGGCCACTTTTGGTGGTTTCGATAAAATGAAAGAAGAATTTGGCAAAGCTGCCACTACTCGTTTTGGGTCGGGTTGGGCTTGGTTAATCGTAACGCCTGACAAGAAATTGAAAATCGTTTCGACAGCCAACCAAGATAACCCATTGATGGATGTTGCAACCGACAAAGGAACGCCTGTTTTGGCTCTTGATGTTTGGGAGCACGCTTATTATTTGAAATACCAAAACAAACGTGCCGATTACGTAGCCGCTTTCTGGAATGTTGTAAACTGGAAAAAAGTAAGCGAAAACTTTGAAGCAGCAATGAAGTAATTATCTGGTTCTCTTCTTATTAAAAAGGCTTATTTCGTAGCGAAATAAGCCTTTTTAATAAATATACATGCAATTTAAGCTATTAAAAATAAGAAAATCAGAGGAAAAATAATTCCTAAAATTGCTAATTTCCACCCTCTTGATTTGAAGCTAAACTTGCCTCTCGGAAACATCATTGCACCCGTCACGGCAATTATAATCAAACCTACCGCAAAGGCATCCGAATAATAAATCCACCAAACAGAAGTGTCTTTATGCAGTTGATTCATCTGGGCAATAAAAGGTGTTTTCTTGAAAGTAATCACCTCTCCTTTACCCGTTTTAATATCAATTTCTACATCGTGCTTTTCGTAAGAAATCTTCAATTCACCTTTCTTGATAGAATGACGGCGAAATTTATCTTTAAATCCGAACGATAAATTCTTAGCAAAATCTTCGGTGATATCCTTTTCATCTTTCGGTAATTGTATCGTAATGGGCTTTACCTCAACTGTATATTTTTCAGGATGCCAAGTCTGGCGATGATTTTGCAAAATTCCTGAAATTGAAAATGAAATAATCAATCCAATAAAAAAATAGCCTAAATCTCGGTGTAATTCTCTGTTGCTCAACTTCATGGCTCGCTTAAAACTTAAATGATAAAGTAGCAGAATAATTTCTCGGAGCAATCGGATTTACGCTATTATCATCATGCACATTATAGCTCAATACATTAAATACATTGGCCATTTTGGCACGAAGCGACATATTGCGGTAAGTATATTCAGCCGTAGCATCAACTTGCGTATAACTCGGCAAAGCAATGATTCGGTAAGTATCATTGGCCACTTGCACACGTGTAGAGCGTCCTGCATAACGAGTGCCGATATACACGCCTGTCAAACCAAAAGTTAATCCTTTCAATTTACCTTCTCCAAAACGATAGTTTGCACTTACATTGGCCGTGTGATTGGGGTTATATCTCAACAAACTTCCTTCTACAAACGTATTACTTTTTACATACTTCGTTTCATTATAACTATACCCAGCCATCAAATAGAGACCTTTTGCAGGGCGAGCCGTTAAATCTACTTCTAAACCTTCGCTCTGCACCGAACCAGCCAACTCTTTGATATTGGTATTCGTATTTCCATTAACCAACGATATTTGAGCTAAATTGCTATTCAAAATTCGGTAAAGTGTTACGTTTGCCGATAATTTCCCATTCAGTAATTCATTTTTTACACCCACTTCATATTGGTCAATCAATGATGGCGGAAGGGCATTGTTATTTACATCTACGCCAGTATTAAGGGTAAAAGAATTAGAATAACTCGCAAAAACTGAATGATTTTTGCTCGGCTGGTATACCAATCCGAAACGTGGAGAGAATGCTCCATCAAAATTTAGGACGGTCGTAGTAGCATTAGTAGCGTAGGTGTAAACATCGCTCTTGGTTTGCTGATAACTGTAACGCACTCCTGCCAAAGCCTTCAGTTTTGGTGTAATACTAATCAAATCTTGCACATAAATGCCCACCCGATTTACAGGAGCGGTTGTTAAAGTTGCAGGATTTAACGTTGGAATATCTGTGCGAACTTTATATTGTTTTGCACCGAAAATATTCACGGTGTCATAGCGAGCCAGTTGTGTATAGGCGGTTGTGAGCGTATTAAAATAATCGGTATCCATTCCAACCAAAACTTGGTGAGACACTTTTCCTGTATTGAAATTTCCAGTCAAATCAGCTTGACCTAAGTAATAATCTTCGGCAACTTCGCTGCGTTGTACATTACGAATCCACATACCTGCGGTATTAATCAAAGTACCAGTATTTGGGCGAGTATTGGCAAATAAATCAGTGTTGTAGTTGCGGTAAGCACCCGTTACGTTTAATTTCCAGTTTTCTGAAAAACGATGTGTAATTGTGGCTGTGGTAGAAAGTTGCTCCGATTTGAAATAGCTCCATGGCAAACCAATAAATTTTTCTCTCGGTAAATCTACAATTTTATAGTTGATAATTCCCGCTCCAAAGTCTGGTGTACGGCGGTCTTTCATATAATCAGCTTCAAGCAAAATCTCAGTCTTTGCACCCAATTTAAAAAGCAAAGAAGGGTTTACATACACACGCTCCGAACTCACACCTTCACGAAAACTATTGGCCTTTTCGTAGCTACCATTCAAACGATACGCCACTCGTTCACCCTTTCCTATGCCGCTGTAAACATCAAATGTTGGTTTGAGAAGTCCAAAACTACCTATTCGTATAGCCACTTCTCCACCGAAATCAAATTTTGGTTTTTTTGTTACCAAATTCAAAACGCCACCCGCTGCTACATTTCCGTATAATATCGCCGAACTACCTTTCATTACCTCTACACGCTCAACGCCACTCATTTCATTCAGCATACCATTAAAATACCTCACACCATTTTTGAAGGTATTTGAACTACCAAACGAAAATCCACGACCCGAAATTTCTTCTTGATAGCCCCCCGTCGTTCCCGAAATATATACTCCGTTGGTGTTCATCAATACATCGCTCATGCGTAAAACTTGCTGATTATCAAGCACACTTCTATCAATTGTCATCACGCTTTGCGGTAAATCCATTGGGCGAATAGCAATTTTCCCTACTGAAACCAATCTTTCGTTCTGACTTACATAACCTTTCACTACGATTTCTTTCAACATTTCTGAATTCTCAAATAATTCGAGCGAAAGATTCAGTGTTTTACCTTCTTCAATTTTAATTTTTTGTTCTAAAGTTTTATATCCAATAAACGAAGCAATTAAGGTATAGGTGTCAGCTTTAATAGTTGAAATTAGAAACCCACCTTTCTCATCAGAGGTTACTCCTTTTTTGATTTCCTTCAACTGAATCGACACATAAGGTGCCGCTTGACCTTCGCTATTGGTCACTATTCCTTTTAGATTTCCATATTGCCCAAGAGCTAATGTGTATATAAATAGTAGTAGAAGTGTAAAAAATGTGTTTTTCATGTTTTTCTTTGATTTTATTTTTATTTAGACTAATTACAAATAATAATTTAAAAAATAAGGAGAATACAAATATTCTCCTCCAAGGTAATTAAAACTTAAACCCTGCTGAAAGGTAGAATGTGCGGCCATCGGCTGGTAAAATTCCTGGGCCTGGGTATCCACCCGCACGACGTGTAAAATAACGTTCGTCGGTTAGATTGTTTACCCCTGCTTTAACGTTGTAGTGCTTCAAGAATTTGAAACTTGCCGAAAGGTCTTGTACGATATAAGCTGGAATCACACCAGTCATGGCGGCGGCATTGGCAACTTCTGTATTCGAAGCATCGGCATAAGCTTTGCCAATATCGCTCATTTGCCACGTAATTGAGAATCCTTTTTTGTTGTAAGTAATGCCAAAACGATTAATTTTACGAGGAGCATTTTCTACTCTTCTTCCCGAAAGATTTCCTTCTACTACTTGTCCGTTTACAACCGAAGTTGTCTTGAAATTACGGTAAGTTGCATCTATATAAGCTACGGAAGCAAAGATACTCACGTAACCAATTTTAGATTTTTTGAAAAAAGCCGTAATTGGGTCGAATTCTACATAGCCCTCAAAACCTTGACTTACCGAACGGCCTAAATTAGTACGAAACTGATAGCGTTGATTGACCGCATTGGTTTGTGTGATTGTTCCGATTCGATTATTATAATTCACATAAAAATAATCAACATCGAAGTTTAGATAATTACCCACTTTTCCACGATAACCAAAATCAAAATTATAGCCACGAGCATCTTTTAGGTTTTCATCAATTATATCAGTAGTGGCTGGTGGCGTAAGGTCAGAAATTAAAACTGGGCGATAGGCCTGCGAAATATTGCTGTAAAACTCTGATTGTTCGGTCAAATGATACTCAGCTCCTCCACCAAAAAGTAAGAAACTACGATTTCGAGTAGTTGGTGTAAGATTATTTGCAATACCGTTTGATAGGCTAAAACGCCCTTGCATGGTTGAGCTGATATGTTCGATTCTTGCTCCTGCTGTTACCAAAAACTTCTTGCTTAATCGGAAAATATTCTCAAAATAGGCCGCTTTATTGATGTTATTAAAATCTAAATCACGTGGATAATCACCTTCGATAGTAAACTCCATGTCTTTACCAACGGAACCTTTTCCTTGTTGTTTGCGGTCGATGTTACCATTATAATATCTCAATCCACTGGCAAGGGTATTGTTTAACCCGAAAAATTTATAATCTGTGATGAAGCGTAATTCTGAACCATAATTATTGTAATAATCTCTATCTACTTGTCGGTTTGAAGTAGGGTTATCAACCGTCGTGATGGCCGAAACATTACCAACACTACTACGCTCAGCAATTACACCGAAGGCTTTCCAACTCAATTTTGTTTTCTCACTAAAAATATACTCAGCCGAAAGCGAAGGCACTAACCAAGGCGTACTAAACCAATTTCTACTACGCACACTTTGGCGAGCATCTTGGGCAAACTGAGCATCGGTCAAGCCACCAGCTTGCTGGCTTTTGTAGGTCATGTAGGTTGCCTCTGCTCCAATCTTAAATTTATTCGTAATGGCATAACTCAATTCGGCATGAGCGTGGTCAGTGTTGTAGTAGCTATTTTCTCTCCAACCATTGCCAAAACGCTTCTGATAATAAGCCGTATAGCTCAAGCGTCCTTCCGTTCCACCGATGTAGTTGAATGTACTGAACAAACCATTGCTACCCGTTGTATTTTGTGATTCGACCGTTACACGTGTAGAAATATCTGGTTTACGAAGCACGAAGTTCATCAAACCGCCAAATTGTGGCCCATATTGAAGTGAAGATGCCCCACGAACAATTTCAATGCGGTCAACTACTTCCATTGGCGGTGTGTAATAGGCTTCTGGATAACCCATCGGGTCGGGCGTAATATCGTAGCCATTCATTCTTACATTAAACTCCCATGAGCGATTCGGACTCAAACCACGAGAAGCAACCCCCAACTGAATACCCGAACCATCATTTTCCCATACCGAAATACCTGGTGTTCGACTAAAAATCTGACGGCTATTATTCATTGCTAAGTTGGCATTGAGATTATCGAGCTTAATTACTTCGTTTTTTTTGGTGGCATTAATCGAATAGCCATCAACTTCGGCCAAATGTTCGTTTCCTCTTACCCCACGGCTTGCTACTACCTGAATGTCTTTCAAAGTATAAGTTTCATCTTCTAACTCAAAATCGAGACTTTTTACTTCGTTTTCTTGAAGTGTAAAACTCAATTCTTTATTTTTCAAACCAACACTCGATACTACAAGTGTATATTCGCCATTTCTCAATCCTTTAATCAAATATTCTCCGTTTGTGTTGGTCTGTACACCTCTGACCGTTCCTTTCAACGTTACACTCGCTCCCACAATCGACTGTTTAGATTTATCAGTAACTTTCCCGCTGATAGCTGCTTTCTGTCCAAAAGCTGCAAAAATTACCAACTGCGGAAATAGAATTATATAAATTAAAGACTTCATAAAATTTTTATTTTTGTTTAGACCAATTCTAAATAATATCACAAAAGTAAATACGAAATCTTAACACGCAAAGGTTTATTTAGAATATTTCTAAATAAAAAACTCATATTATCAAAAAATCAATAAATAATACCATTTTTTACTATATTTGCCTTATATTATTATGCTTTCGCTAACAGACTATTATGAGTGACGAAACTCCAAAATACGACCCCCTGCAACAAAAAGAAGTAATTGACGATATGTTCGAGACTTGGTTTCTCGACTACGCCTCGTATGTAATCCTTGAGCGTGCAGTGCCTGCCATCGAAGATGGTTTGAAGCCAGTTCAACGCCGAATCATGCACGCCCTCAAAGAAATGGACGACGGTCGTTTCAATAAAGTGGCCAACGTGATTGGCTCAAGTATGCAATATCACCCGCACGGCGATGCCTCGATTGGTGATGCCATCGTAACGATGGGACAAAAAAACCTCTTACTTGATACCCAAGGAAACTGGGGTGATGTTCGCACGGGCGATGGTGCAGCCGCTCCACGCTACATTGAGGTACGCCTCTCGAAATTTGCCAACGATGTGCTATTCAACGAAGACACAACCGAATGGCAGATGTCGTATGATGGTCGTAAGCGAGAGCCTGTCAATCTTCCCGCAAAATTTCCACTTCTACTTGCTCAAGGTGTAGAAGGAATTGCAGTTGGACTTTCAACCAAAGTAATGCCCCATAACTTCATTGAGTTGTGCGAAGCCTCAATCGCTTATCTAAAAAAAGAACCATTTCAACTTTACCCAGATTTCTTGACGGGTGGCTTAGTTGATGTAACGAACTATAATGATGGCGGACGTGGTGGCAAGATTAAAGTTCGTGCAAAAATTGCCGAAATCGACAAGAAAACGCTCGAAATTCAGGAAATTCCGTTTAGTACAACCACCGCTACGCTCATTGACTCAATCATAAAAGCCAACGATGCGGGAAAAATAAAAATCAAAAAGGTTGAAGATAATACGGCGAAAGATGTGTCAATCATCATTCATTTAGCACCCAATACTTCACCTGATATTACAATTGATGCACTTTTTGCGTTTACCGAATGTGAAAATTCCATTTCGCCCAATGCTTGTATCATCATTGATAATAAACCGCATTTCGTCACGGTTAGCGATATTCTGAAAGAATGTACGGAGCAAACCAAACATTTGCTTCAACGTGAACTCGAAATCAAGCGACACGAACTTAAAGAAAAATTACTTTATAGCTCGCTCGAAAAGATTTTTATCGAAAATAAAATCTACCGAGATATTGAAGAGTGTACTACTTTCGAGGCGGTAGTCGCAACGGTCGATAAAGGATTAGAACCTTATAAAGCAGACTTTTATCGTGAAATTGTCGAAGAAGACTTACTTCGTTTGCTCGAAATCCGAATCAAACGTATCTCGAAATACGACTCTTTCAAGGCTGATGAATTAATGAAACGTTTGCTCGATGAGTTAGCCGAAGTAGAGGATAACCTCGCTAACATTGTTCGCTATACGATTTCGTTCTATAAAGAATTGTTGAAGAAATATGGAAAAGGACGTGAGCGTAAAACGGAGATTCGTCAGTTTGAGTCAGTGCAAGCAACCGTAGTGGCAGCCAATAATCAAAAACTTTATGTTGACCGTGAAGGAGGCTTCATCGGGTACGGTTTAAAAAAGGACGAATACGTGATGGACTGTTCGGATATTGATGATATTATTGCCTTCAAGCGTGATGGTAAATATGTTATTACTAAAATCCAAGAGAAAGTATTCGTAGGAAAAGACATTATTTACTGCTCGGTTTTCCGCAAAAACGATGAGCGTAAAATCTATAATGCGGTTTATCTCGATGGAAAATCAGGCACATCTTACGCCAAACGTTTCTTCGTAACGGGAATCACGCGTGATAAAGAATACGATGTTTCGATGGGAAATCCGAAATCAAAAATATTGTATTTCACGGCAAATGATAATGGCGAAGCCGAAACGGTTGCAGTGAATCTGACGGCCAATTCGACCGCCAAAAAGAAACAATTCGATTGGGATTTCTCGACATTAGCTATCAAAAATCGTAGTTCGATGGGGAATGTCCTTACGAAATTCCCAGTACGTAAGATTGTCTTGAAATCGGCGGGTAAATCAACCCTCGGCGGTGTAGATATTTGGTTCGATGCCGTAATCGGAAAACTCAACCGTGACGAACACGGACAGTATTTGGGCAATTTTGGCGCGGAAGATAAGATTTTGGTTATTTATAAAGATGGTCAATACGAATTTACGAATTTTGAGTTAACAAACCGCTACGAGCAAAAAGATATTCTTAAAGTAGTAAAATATGAGCCTGAAAGGCCAATTTCATGCTTACACTACGAGGGCGAACACAAGATTTATTACATCAAACGTTTCAAAATCGAAACCACTACGATGGATAAAAAATTCTTGTTTATTTCTGACACCAAAAACTCTCGCCTACTCACGGCCTGTTTGGATAAATATCCTCGTTTTGAAATTAAAACCAAAGCTGATAAAAAAGCCGCAATCGAGACCCAAACAATTTTGGTCGATGAGTTTGTAGAAATACGTGGCTGGAAAGCTATCGGACAGAAAATTAATACTTATGAAGTTGTCGAGGTAAATCAACTCGAACCCAAACCCGAAGAAGTAGTTATTGTTGAAGTGCCACAAGCTATTGATGATAGTACAGAAAACGACTCAGAAAACATTGATAATCAAGATGATGATAAGCAATTAGCCTTGTTTTGATATTAGTAGTTGGAAATTGGAGATTAGATAAAACCAAACATCTAATTTCCATCATCTAACTTCTAAGATTTACTTTCAAAATTCCCAAACAGTTGGATTTTGTCGGCGGCGGAGATGTTTTCGGACTTCCATCCAAAAGGCAAGTGCTATATAGATGATAATCGGAGAGCCAAAAGTGAAAAACGAAGCGTAAATAAAATATATACGAACACTTCCTGCCGAAAAATTGAGTTTTTCGCCAAGTCGAGAGCAAACTCCGAAAAGTTGATTCTCAACTAAGTATCTTAATCGTCCTGTTTTTAGCATTGTCTTGAAAAAGTGAATACGAAGTTAAAAAAAAAAACGTGTTTGTCAAGGGTTTAACAATAAAATAATAAACCATGCTATGATTTTGTGCAATCAAATATTGGTTTAGTACAAAAATATTTTCTCTGAAAACTTGTTTTTTGTTGAAAAATACGTACATTGCATTTCATTTATTTACTCTTTTAATTTATTTTATTTCAATGCAAACAGGTACAGTAAAATTTTTCAACGAAACCAAAGGCTTTGGTTTTGTAGTTGATGATACTTCAGGACAAGAAATCTTTCTTCACGTAACGGGCTTAAACGGTGCAAAGGTTCGTGAAAACGACCGTATTGAATTCGACGTTGTTGAAGGCCGCAAAGGTTTAAATGCAGTTAACGTGAAAAAAATATAGTTTTTTTCTAAGTTAAGTTTGAACTCATTAGTAAACCCCTCATTCTGAAAAGATTTGAGGGGTTTTTGTTTTGAAAAAAACGTAAAACTACTCAAATCATTAGGGGTTTTTACGCATTCAAAAATACAATTAACTGATTATAAGACAATTACAAAACCGCCAAAATCTTACAGCTTGCAATTATCTACTAAAACACCTATTATTGTTTAAATTATTAAAAACAATAACTGCTTGCTTTTTTATTATGCCGCCCAAATTTAAAGGAACAGAAGGACAATTTGTTTCAACTGCCGTAGCCAAACGTTTACAAGAAAACTATTTGAAAGGAAAACGCTGTGAAAATATTCAAGAGCCCATCAGAGGAGAATTTTTTGGTGTTGACCAGCTAAAGAAATTACTAAACAAAAAAACAACCAAAGGCATTAGAATTTACCACGCCGAAGACGATAACGGAAATCCTCGTGTAATCTTAGTTGCAGTAGATGAAGATGCAAAAAAAATAGTAAAAGATAAAAGTGGTATCAAAGATGGAGGAGAGGAAGATTATTTAGCAGATGGGCCACTTTGCCCACAAAGTTGTGAGGAATAATTAATACTACGTAATTTATGTGGGAAAGATTTTTATCAATGTCATCAAAAAGTCCGCTACTATTATTAGCAAGCATTACCACTTGGTTGCCAATAATAGTAGCGGTCTATGGACGAAAAAAACTAACCTTAGAATTAAAGATTTTACTTTTTTATCTGATAGTATACGTGATTTTTGATATATGCGAATGGGTTACAGCAGCAGCAAAATTACACAACGCATACCTGCATAATATAAACGAGTCGGTTGGAATGATAATAACGGGGTGGCTATATTTCAAAATAGTAGAATCTTCCCCTACGAAACAAAAAGTAGTTATTGCATTAACCTTGATAACAGTTTTAAACAGTATTTTTAGATTCAGTTGGGAAGAGGTTGCAGGCTATTCTTTCACACTCAATAAAGCTGCTGTTATCACATTCGTATTTTTGCACTTTCATTCTATTATCACAGAGATAAAAGTATCAAATATTCTAACGCATCCTCCTTTTTGGATTAGTGCAGCTTTTTTAATATTTGCTTGTGGTACACTATTTATTTACCTATTTTGGCAATATACAATTTCTACAACAACACAAAAAGAGCTTTACAGGCTATATTTCAGTATTATTAGCCAGACATTTATTTGTATCTTCATGATTTTACTTAGCATTGCTTTCTGGACAAGTAAATTCTCCAAACAAAATGTTGAATAATTCTAATTCACTTATTATTACAGGAACAGCGATTCTATTATTTATGGGAATAGGGCTGATTATATTTGTAATAATTTACCAACAACAACAACTAAAGCAAAAATATGAGCAACAAAAAGCGATGCAAGACCTAAAAAACGAAATGCAACGCCAAATGCTCGAATCGGCCCTTGAAGTACAAGAAGTTGAGCGAGTCAGAATTGCCAAAGACCTCCACGATGAAGTCGGTGCAATGCTTTCGGTAACAAAAATGAGCTTTAATCAGCTTCTCCGAAAACTCGATAATGCCGAAGATTTGGCCGTAATGGGCAAACAAACTCGTGAATTGCTTGAACAATCAATCGGGCAAGTGCGTAGAATATCTAAAGAACTCGTACCCAGCACACTCGAAGAATTTGGGCTTATACTTTCAATTGATGAGTTTATTCAAAAAGTGCATCTGGCCTCTACTACCGCATTTATATTTAGCCATGAAGGTATCAGCGAAAAACAACGATTCGATAAAAAAATTGAATTAACTATCTATCGACTCATCCAAGAATTAGTCAATAATGCCCTCAAACACGCCAAAGCCAAAGAAATTTCGCTCCAACTAAGTACGCAAGAAAAAAAAATATTTTTTACCTTTACTGATGATGGCGAAGGCTTCGATTTTACTGCCGTAAGAAACGACCCAAAACGTGGCTTAGGCCTCCGAAATATGGAAAGCCGACTGAGTGTTATCAATGGAACAATCACTATTCAATCAGTCGTTGGCAGCGGAACAATCACCAAAATTGAAATACCTTTTGCTTAAAAAAATCCTAAAATTAGTAACCCTACCATGTCAAAGATACAATTAGCAGTCGTTGACGACCATAATTTATTTCGTAAAGGAATGATTTCCATTCTTCAACAAATACCTGATTTTGAGGTAGTTATGGAAGCCGTAAACGGACAAGAATTTCTCGACAAACTATCCAATCAATCCATTGATGTAGTTTTGATGGATTTACAGATGCCTGTACTTGACGGAATAAAAACCACCGAAATTGTCAAGGCAAAATTTCCCGACACCAAAGTAGTCATACTTTCGATGCAAGATGAAGACCAGTTTGTGTTGCATTTGATGGAAATCGGTGCAAATGGCTATTTATTAAAAGATACCGACCCCGAAGAAGTTGAGAAAGCCATCAAAAAGGTGCATGAAAGAGATATTTATTTCAGCGATTTTGTGAGCAAAATTATGCTTCGTAAAATGAATCGTAAACCTCAGCAAGAAAACAAAGTTTTTAATTATAAAACCGACCTTTCGGAGCGTGAGATTCAGGTATTAAAATATATCTGCGAAGGACTCACAACCGCCGAAATTGGCGAAATTGTGGCACTCAGTCCTCGAACCGTAGAAGGGCATCGCCTAAGAATGATGGAAAAACTCGGGCTGAAAAATACGGCAGGCTTGGTGGCTTATGCCATTAGAAACAATTTGGTTTAAACCCTCAAAAAACCTGCAAGGTTTGGAATCTTCGCACCGTCGAATCGTCGAACCGTTCAAAACCTTACAGGTTTAATAACTCTTACGCCCCCAATATTGCCGAGAACTCAATTTCTACTAAATAATCAGCACCAATCAAGGCACTTACTTCAACCATTGTTGTGCAAGGTTTTATTGTTCCAAAAAATTCTCCGTGAGCTTTACCGATTTCCTCCCATTTTGAAATATCCTTAGCAAAAATACGTGTACGAACCACATCTTTCAACGACGCACCAAGTTGCTCAAGTACTTTCTCCACCTTCAAAATAATAAACTTTGTTTGTAAATAAACATCGCCTTTACCAACAAGTTCGCCACTTCCGTCAGTTGCCACCGTACCCGTTACTTCTATTACATTCCCGATTTTTACTGCACGAGAATAACCAATGATGTCCTCCCACTTTGCCCCAGTCGATACATTAATTCTTTCCATTACTTTTGTTTGGTTTAATAAATTTCTGCGTTACAATCAACAAGCTATCGTGCCATTTCTGAAATGTCATTCTAAAACCACATCAAATCAGTCATTTTCTGCCATCTTGTCAGTAAATTTCTTATTGGCAAAATAATTGTCGAAATTTGCAAAAAATTAAATAGATTACAAAATGGCAGAAAATAAAGAAGAAGCAACAATAACTGACGAACAAACAACAGAACAGATAAGCGTAGAAACCGAAGAAGTTGTAGAAGAAAACGAAAGTGTTGAATCAGAGTCGGCGTCGCTCGAAGCACAACTTGCCGAAGCAAAAGATAAATATCTACGTTTATATGCCGATTTTGAAAATTTCCGTCGTCGCACATCAAAAGAAAAAATTGATTTAATTCAGAATGCCGCCGAAGGCCTAATCAAAGAATTGATTCCGATTGTTGATGATTTTGAGCGTGCGAATAAATCATTTGAAACCGTTAGCGAAGTTGAACCTATGAAAGAAGGCATCGCCCTGATTTTCAATAAGTTTCAAAAAACGTTGGCCAGCAAAGGTGTAAAAGCAATCGAATCTAAAGGGAAAGATTTTGATGTAGAACTCCACGAGTGTATTACTCAATTTGCTGCAGGTGAAGAAAATAAAGGTAAGGTAATAGACGAAATAGAAAAAGGTTACTCACTAAACGATAAAGTTATCCGCTACGCAAAAGTGGTAGTGGGTTCATAAAATAATGAAGAATTGAGAATGAAAAATTAAGAATTAGAGTATCCTTTTAGGTCAATGTTTCCATTCTTAATTCTCCATTCTTAATTCTTAATTCCTATAAAAATGGCACAGAAAAGAGATTATTACGAAATATTAGGTGTTGCTAAAAATGCCTCAGAAGATGAATTAAAGAAAGCCTACCGAAAGTTGGCGATTCAGTATCACCCTGATAAAAATCCAGGAGATAAAGTTGCTGAGGAAAAATTTAAGGAAATTGCCGAGGCTTATGGCGTATTATCTGATGCCGAAAAACGCCAACGTTACGACCAATTTGGGCATCAAGGTGTTGGCGGAGCTGGAGGTTTTGGCGGTGGTGCGGGTGTAAACATGGAAGATATTTTCGGAAGTGTTTTTGGCGATGATAGTCCATTCAGTAGCTTCTTTGGCGGTGGTGGCGGCGGTGGCCGTCGTGGTGGCCCAAGCGTAAGAAAAGGTTCAGATTTGAGAATTAAACTCAAGCTCGACTTAGAGGAGATTGCCAATGGTGTAGAGAAAAAAATAAAAGTAAAACGCTATGTATCGTGTAATACTTGTAGCGGAAATGGCTCAAAACACGGTACTTCGCTCAAATCTTGTGCATCTTGTAATGGTCAAGGACAAGTGCGTAAGGTGGTGAACACAATGCTTGGCCAAATGGTTTCTACCAGTCCATGTCCGACTTGTCAAGGGGAAGGAAAAGTAGTTACGGAGCGTTGCGATGTTTGTTTTGGAGAAGGACGCCAGTTGAACGAAGATTTGCTTTCAATTAAAATTCCAGCGGGTGTGGGCGAAGGAATGCAACTTTCAATGACTGGCAAAGGAAACGTACCAACTCGTGGTGGTATTGCTGGCGATTTATTGATAGTAATTGAAGAAGAAGAACACCCTGAACTCAAACGTGATGGTAGCAATATTCACTTTGATTTACGTATGAATTTTGCCGATGCCGCTTTGGGAAGAGAAGTAGAGATTCCAACGGTTGGCGGAAAAGTGAAAATCAACATCAAAGCAGGAACACAATCGGGCGAAATTTTACGTCTGAAAGGCAAAGGTTTGAAGGAACTAAACAGCTACGGCGTAGGCGACCAATTGGTGCATGTGAGCCTCTTCACTCCTACTACTTTGAGTTCGGAAGATAGAGCAATTCTCGAAAAAATCAGAACAATGCCTAATTTCCAGCCAAAAGCTGATAAAAGCGATAAAAGTATTTTTGAAAAAATGAAAGATTTCTTTCATTGATATTTTCAAGTAATGAAAAGAAAAAGGTTTGAAGGGTATTCCTTCAAACCTTTTTTGTTGACTAAATCTACACTTAAAGACTTTTTATCTTTAAATTATCAAATTTTTTACATGAAAAATTACAAAAAGTTTCACCATTAACTTTTTCAAAGTATTTTGCAGAAATTAATGAAAACTACATGAGCAAAAACTACAAATGGTGGGTTGTTTTTATGTTATGGTTCGTATGTTTCTTCAACTACGCCGACCGTCAAGCTATTTTTTCAGTATTTCCATTATTGAAACAAGAAATGGGACTGAGCGATATTCAACTCGGTATCGTTGGAGCAGCCTTTATGTGGGTTTATGCTGGTTTTGGAGCAATTGCTGGCATTGCTGGCGATAGATTTCAACGCAAAACCCTCATCATTGGTGGACTCATATTTTGGTCGCTCGTTACAATCGGAACTGCACTTTCTACTGATTACATTCATTTAGTTATTTGCCGAGCCTTAGAAGGTTTTGGCGAAGCCTTTTATTTTCCTGCTTCCATGTCGCTTCTGAGCGATTATCATAGTAAAGAAACTCGCTCTAAAGCGATGTCGTTCCACCAATCGAGCGTTTATGCAGGCACGATTGCGGGCGGAACGGTTGCGGGTTTCATGGGACAATATTACGGTTGGCACACAAGTTTTTATCTTTTTGGCGGGCTTGGTGTGCTTTTAGGAGTTATTTTGTTGGGTTTTCTGAAAGAACCCGTTCGTGGACAAGCCGAAGTGCATGAAGAAATTGAAGACGGTTCGCACGTATTACTCGATTTGAAACAAGGAAATATTTTTGATAGCATCAAGCAAGTTTTCAAGCAACCAATGGTTTGGATTTTGGTGGCGGTTTTTGTGGGTGCAAATTTCGTAGCCAGCATTTTCCTAACTTGGATGCCTTCGTTTCTCTACAATAAATTCAACATGAGCCTTTCAATGGCAGGGCTAAACGCCACATTTTACCTACAAATGGCATCGGTCTTGGGCGTTATTTCAGGCGGTTTTTTAGCTGATAAATTAGTAAAAACCTACCGAGGCGGCCGAATGATGGCTCAAAGTATTGGTTTGATGATGGGCGTGCCGTTTATCTTCTTGGCAGGTTGGACACTCTCAATACCGATTTTAATTCTTGCCCTCATTGGTTTTGGCTATTTCAAAGGGCTTTATGATGCCAATATTTGGGCATCGCTGCATGATGTCGTCAACCCCAAAAACCGTGCAACTGCCGTTGGGTTTATGAACTCCATTGGTTGGTTTGGTGGTGGAATTGCCCCGATTGCCATTGCTTACGCCAGCACCAAATATGGCATGAGTACCTCAATCAGTACAACATCGGCATTATATTTGGTTTTTGGTCTATTATTGATTTTCGGAATTAGGAAATTTATGAGAAAATAAAATTCGTGAAGGAGTTTTCTGCCATAATCATTCCTTTTTTCATTTTTTTGCTTAATTCATTATTTTCAATTGCATCATTTTACCTTATTTTAAGATAATTTAAGTTTCTTTTCTGCCTGATTATCCTGCAAATTCCCTAATTTTGGGTCATCAAGAGAATATTTATTCACTAATCTCAAAAAATGAACAATTTCACAAGGCTAAACAATATCGTCGGATGGGCGATT
>JAIYBU010000047.1 GCA_027488335.1 Cytophagaceae bacterium | reverse complement strand
AATGAAAAAAGCAGAATTTCATAGAAAAATCAGAAAAACCCACCGATGGCTGGGCGTTCTCTTAGGTGTTCAATTCCTATTCTGGACAGTAGGAGGCTTATATTTCAGTTGGTCAAACATGGACGAAGTACATGGCGACCACCAAAAGGCACATATTCACCCCATTGGAAGCGATATAAAATTAGTAAATCCACAAGATATTATTCAAAAAGTCAAACTGAAAGATACCGTTAATTACATTTTTGATATTCGATTGATTCAACTTTTGGGCGAACCTGTTTATCAAATTTTCTATTCAAAAGAGCATGATAGGGACAAAAAAGTACAGTTAGCTTACGCTACATCAGGTGAGTTACGTACTTCATTAACAAAAAAAGAAGCCACCGAAGTAGCTCAACAAAACTTTTCAGATGATGCAAAAGTAAAAAACATTGAATATCTGACCACCACAAATGGGCATCACGAATATCGAGAAAGCCCATTGCCAGCCTATGCCGTTACTTTTGACCACCCTTCAAATACTACGGTTTATGTGAGTTCGGAATTAGGCACAGTTCAGAAATTCAGAAATAATAAATGGAGAATCTTCGATTTCCTTTGGATGCTACACACAATGGATTACCAAAGTCGTGATAATATTTCTAATTGGCTATTAAGAGCATTTTCAATATTTGGCTTGCTTACCATTTCAACAGGGTTTGTTCTATTTTTTGTAAGTCAAAGAAAATCAAAATAATATGAAATTTACAGTTTCTTTAATCGTAGGTATTTCCTTTGGGGCTTTTTCTCTAAAAGCCCAACATGAGCATCATTCAATGCCTAAGCCACAAACATCTACTACAACCGTAGAGAAAAACAGTGATAATATCTCAAATAAAAAGGAAAATCATAATTCAAAAACCGTTCGATATGATTTATATGTAAGAGATACAGTTGTCAATTTTAGTGGAAAAACAAAAAGAGCCATTGCCGTTAATGGGCAAATTCCAATGCCTACGCTAACTTTTATAGAAGGGGACACTGCCGAAATCTATGTGCATAACGAGTTGAAAGAAGAAACCTCATTGCACTGGCACGGTTTGTTTTTGCCTAATAAAGAAGATGGTGTGCCTAATCTGACGCAAATGCCCATTAAACCCCACACAACACACTTGTATAAGTTTCCTATCATTCAGCATGGCACACACTGGTATCATAGCCATTCGGGTTTGCAAGAACAAATTGGAATGTATGGTAATTTTGTAATGTTGAAAAAGTCAGGCGACAAAAGTTTTAGAAATAGTATTGACGATTTACCTACCATTCCGATTATTTTAAGCGAATGGACAGACTACAATCCAAATAATGTGCATCGAATGTTGCACAATGCCACAGATTGGTTTGCTATAAAAAAAGGAACAACGCAAAGCTTTGGAGAGGCAATCAAACAAGGTTATTTTAAAACCAAAGTAACCAACGAGTGGAAACGAATGAATGCAATGGATGTAAGTGATGTCTATTATGACAAATTTTTAATCAATGGTAAGAATGAAAGTCAGCTTTCACAATTCAAAGCAGGTGATAAAGTACGTTTACGAATTTCAAACGGCGGAGCTTCAACGTATTTTTGGCTAAATTATGCTGGTGGAAAAATAACCGTAGTAGCCAACGATGGTAACGATGTAGAGCCTGTTGAAGTTGACAGATTGATTGTAGCAGTTTCGGAAACGTATGATATAATCGTTACGATACCCGATGATAAATCTTATGAATTTTTAGTAACATCTGAAGACCGCACAAAGTCAGCTTCCTTGTTTTTAGGTGCAGGAAACCAAGTAAAAGCCAAATCAATGCCTAAACTCAAATATTTTGAGGGAATGAAAATGATGAATGGCATGATGAAAATGAATGGAGACTTGGACGATATGGGTATGTCTATGAGCCTCAATCAGATGGATATGAATGTAGTGATGTACCCTGAGATTACAGGAGAAGCAAAAAAACATGACATGAAAAACATGGAAATGGGCGATATGAAAGGACATGAAATGAAAATGGATGAAGCACAATACAATAGTAACGAACTTTCTGACATTACAACCTTAAATTATGCCATGCTTAAATCACCCACAATTACCAACCTTCCAAAAGATGCACCCGTCAAAGAATTGCGTTTTGAATTGAGTGGAAACATGAACCGCTATGTTTGGAGTTTAGACAATAAAGTAGTTTCGGAAGCTGACAAAATTTTAATAAAAAAAGGCGAAAATGTACGAATTGTGCTTTATAATGGCTCAATGATGCGACATCCCATGCACTTGCACGGACACGATTTTAGATTACTAAACGGTCAGGGCGACTATGCTCCATTAAAAAATATCGTAGATATAATGCCAATGGAAACCGACACACTCGAATTTAACGCCAATGTTGAAGGCGACTGGTTTTTTCATTGCCATATCCTTTACCACATGATGAGTGGCATGGGTCGGGTTTTTACTTATGAAAATCAAGCTGCAAATCCTCTTATTACTAATCCTAAATTAGCCCAAAGAAAACTTTTTGCTGATGATAGGAAATTTCATTTGATGGCTGAAAACGACTTTGCCACCAATGGAAATGATGGAATGTTGATGCTACAAAACACCCGTTGGAGCATCGGAACAGAATGGCGATTGGGTTATCACGACAGGCACGGCTACGAAACCGAAACTCATATTGGGCGATACATAGGTAAAATGCAATGGTTTATGCCATTTATTGGATTTGATTGGAGATATAGAAAATTTGGCATAGATGAAGTTGAAAAAAATCTTTTTGGGCAAACCAATACCAAAGATAATCGTAGTTTATTGAGTTTAGGTTTTAATTACACCTTACCAATGCTGGTACGTTTGCAGTCAGAAATATTTACTGATGGCAATTTTCGTCTTCAATTATCAAGAGAAGACATCCCATTGAGTAAACGAATAAGAGGAATGTTTATGGTCAATACAGATAAAGAGTACATGGGCGGATTTGATTATATTTTTTCAAGAAACATCAAAGGTCGAATCCATTATGATAGTGATATGGGGTTTGGCGTGGGAATTGGGTTTAATTATTGAACAATAATGTAAAAAAAAATCGGAATAAAATTCCGATTTTTTAATTTAACACCAATACGTATCAATTACGATACTATCTTTTGAACCCTTTTATCTAAAAGGCATTTCGTAGCATTTGGGCAAACTCATTTGGCAATGAACTATTTTCAACAGCTTTGGCAGCTTTTTCTATATCATACTCAAAACGAATAAATTCTACTTGAATACTTTCTTTCTCAAGTACAGAGCTGTTCTCATTGAAGGTAAGTAGCACATAACAGCCTCTTGAATCGCCATCTTTCGGTTTGCCAACTGAACCAATATTTATTGCATGATGAAAATGAGTGTTTCCATCAACCGCTGAATTTAATATTTTATGGAACGGCTTGTGTGTATGCCCAAAACACAAGATGTCTGTTTGATTCTCTTTGAATAAAGTCAGAAAAGTTTCGTTGGGTGTGTCTTCCAATAAATATTCTTTATTACTATTAGGACTACCATGAACCAATAGTAAATTGACATTCATATTATTTAACTGAAATACAATTTTAATATGAGCAGGAAGAGTCGATAAATAGGCTTTTTCATCATTGCCAATAATTGTATAGGCATAGTTTTTATCATTTGGCTGTTCTGCACTCGCTTTCTTAACTTTTACGTCATGATTGCCAGTAATGGTAGGTATCTTTCTTTTTCTGATTTCGTTGACAACCTCATTTGGCCAAATGTTGTATCCTACTAAATCTCCCAAACAATAGATTGCATCCACATTTCGAGTTTCAAGGTCTTCAAAGAATGCTTCTAAAGCAGGAAGGTTTGCGTGTATATCGCTGAATAAAGCAATTTTCATCTCTATAAAATGTTAAACAAGATTATTTTTTCCGCTCCGCAATAGATTCGTCATTCATTCTGATATAGTCAGAATTATTAAACATCTTAGCTCTTACCAATGATTTTTCAGCCCATTCAATTGCTCCTTTTTTATCGCCCATTTTGCCTAAAATCAAGGCTTTCATTCTTAAATTCCCGTAACCTTCACCTTGAGCAATTCCTTTATCAATATACTCAAGAGCCGATTTAAGGTCGATGTTGTTTTCGTAGTAATATCCTGCAATCGTCTGATAATCCGCTTTGGTTGGTCCTCCTAATTTCTGCTTTATTTCTGCCATTATTTTTGAATTAACTTCGTTTGCCAATGGAATACGCACTAAGGTGTTTTCCCATAATAATTCTAAATTACAAGTTGTTTTTGTAACGTTTGTAGTCTGAATCGCAAAAGTCTCTACCAAGTTTGTCGTTTTTTCTGCTTTAACTTTTACTTCCAAAACATTAAATTCTGGCTTGTAATTTTCGTAGCTAACATCAAGATTTTTATTGAAAATAATCGTCCATTCGTCTTTGGTTGGAATTGCCAACATGATATAAGTTCCTTTTGATAGCCCTTTTCCTGCGACCGTAATTGAATCAGTAGTAGTGAATTTAGTAGAGCCATTTGCTCCAATACGCCATATTTTATCGAATATTACTACATTGCCAAAGATTTTTCGACCTTTTACACTTGGTCGGCTATAATCCATTTTGATTTCGGTTAAACCGAATTTTTGTGTAAATGATGCACTTGGACTTTCAACTGGAGTAGTAATTTGAGCAGTTACGCTAATGCTCATAATAATAGATAATCCTAAAAAAAAGAGGTTTTTCACTTTGTTGATGTTTAAAATGTGAGTATTGAAAATTATATAAATAATGTATGCTATTCTATATTTGAAATATTAAAATAGTTGAGTATAACAATCTTTTCGTTTTGTGGCAATTGCGTTTGTTTCATTTCCATCCATTCTATGACTCCTTGTGAAGAATTATCGGCATAAATGCCAAACTTTGGTTTAGCCAATTCTACGATTTCAAAATCGTGTATATGGTTTTGTTCTGATTGAATCACAAAACTGATATATAGTTTATTCATTGGAATAGTTAATTAGTAAAGTATTTTTTTCTAAACCAAAAAGCTAAGTTTACTAAAGCAATAAGGGCAGGTACTTCAACTAATGGCCCGATTACACCTGCAAAGGCTTGACCGCTGTTGATACCAAAAACGCCAATGGCTACCGCAATAGCCAATTCAAAATTATTTCCTGTGGCAGTAAATGCGATTGAGGTACTTTTTGAGTAATCAGCCCCAAAGTATTTGCCAATAAAGAAACTGATTACAAACATAACCGAAAAGTAAATCACAAGCGGTATGGCTATTCGTAGTACATCCAAAGGAATCTGAACGATGAGTTCTCCTTTCAAGCTAAACATTATCAAAATTGTAAAAAGTAGGGCAATCAATGTAATGGGCGAAATTACAGGCACATACTTTGTTATAAACCATTCTTCACCTTTTAGTTTGATAAGTGCATATCTGCTAATGATACCCATAGCAAATGGGATTCCAAGGTAAATACCCACACTTTCAGCGATTTGACCAATACTAATGTTTACTTCTAAACCCTTAAAACCAAAATACGTTGGTAAAATGGTAATAAAAACATAGGCATAAACACTGTATAAAAGCACTTGAAAGATACTATTGAGTGCTATCAGACCAGCAGCATATTCTCTATTACCATCGGCTAAGTCATTCCAAACAACGACCATTGCAATACATCGGGCAATGCCAATAAGAATCAATCCTACCATGTATTCGGGATAACCTTGCAAAAAAGTTATTGCCAAGAAAAACATAAATATTGGTCCTACAATCCAGTTTAAAAACAGTGATGCTCCTAAAACCTTGGTGTTTTTAAAAACTTCACCCATTTGTTCATATTTGACCTTTGCCAAAGGCGGATACATCATCAAAATGAGTCCAATCGCTAATGGAATATTGGTTGTACCAGTAGAAAAAGAGTTAATAAAATCGGACGATGATGGAAATAGATTACCAATTGCTACCCCTACTGCCATTGCCAAGAATATCCAAAGCGTTAAGAATCTATCTAAAAATCCTAACTTTTTTCGCTCCACTACGGGAACACAATTATTTGCAGACATATTTTTAAAGTTTGATATTTTGTAAGTATTGCTCAGTTGACATTAAATTTTGTAATTCTTCCATGTTCTCTACCTCAATTTTCATCATCCAGCCTTCGCCGTATGGGTCAGTATTGACCAAGGTTGGTTCTTGCAAAAGTTTTTTATTGGTTTCTATGACTTTACCCGATATTGGCATAAATAAATCACTAACAGTTTTAATAGCTTCTACCGAACCAAAAACAGCGTCCTGTTTGAAAGTGTAGGCAATATTGGGTAAATCAACATATACAATTTCACCCAATTCGCTTTGGGCAAACTCGGTAATACCAATAGTACCAACGTTACCATCTATACGCAACCAAGTATGCTCTTTGGAGTATTTTAAATCTTCTGGAAAAATCATGTCTTTTAATTTTTGAATTATTTATTATTAATACCAAATGCTCCTTCTATCTCCCTCGTTTCTGCACCATTAAAATCATCTTCTAATGAAATTCGGAAATACCCTGACACGCTAACTGAGTCTATATGGTTTATATGAATAAAACCACTTTGCAGTTTATAAGGAACAAAATCAACTCCATCAGTTAATGAGATATTATTGAGGGTTAAATTTTGATAATTCCCTATGTGTGTAACATTGGAAAGATAAAGTTGAAATTGTTCAAATTTATATCCTGATGCCGTAGTTTCAATCACTTTCGTATTGTAAGACCATTTGCTATTTATCGTTTCCATCGGAATATCAGCTTCATCTCCTACGAATTTTACAGAAATAATTGAATATGGTTTGAAAGCGTAATCTTGCTTGCAAGAACCCGTAATAAGAATAATTAGTATGTAACAAACCACTCTCATCTTTTCTTATCTCTATTAAATACCATTACGCAAACTTTCAGCGTAAGCATTGGGCAATGGGCTATCTTCCACAGCTTTGGCAGCCGTTTCTACATCATAATCAAAGCGGATAAACTCAACATTTATGCTGTCCTTGTCAAGAATTGAACTGTCATCATTTATGGTAATCATTACATAACCTCCTTGTGGGTTTCCATCTTTTGGTTTTCCAACTGAACCAATATTGATGGCATGGCGATAATGATTTTGTCCATCAATTCCACTATTCAAAATACGATGGTAAGGTTTGTGCGTATGCCCAAAACACATGATGTCGGCATCGACTTGTTCCATGATACGAAGCATACTTTTTTCTTCACGGTCTTCAAACAAATACTCGTTTATCTTACGAGGGCTACCGTGAACTAAAAGTAAATTCAACGTATCATTATTTAACTGAAATTCAACTTTGATATGAGCAGGAAGTGTACGCAAATAAGCTCTTTCTTCCTCTTTCATAATAGAATTAGTAAATGAAATAGAAACCTTACCATTGTCTTTTTCAGTGTCCGTTTTATAGGCACAACCACAGTCATCGCTTTTCCGACCAATACCGAAATCGTAGTTTCCTGCAATGGTAGGTATTTTCCTATTTTTAATTTCATTTACGACTTCGTTAGGCCAAATGTTATAGCCCACTAAATCGCCCAAACAATAAATTGCATCGGTGTTTCGATTATCAACATCTTTAAAAAATGCTTGCAATGCAGGAAGGTTAGCGTGAATATCGCTGAATAATGCTATGTTCATTATAAAAAGAGTTTCTGAATGTTTTTATTTTATTCTTAGCAACAACCACCGCCAGGAGTGCAACTACTTTGACTTACAGTTTGTGATACACCTAATCTTATTTTTTGCTTTTCTTGTGGAATCCCACAGGCATCCGAAGCCAAGCAAGCTGTCTGTTTTGAAACAAGTTCAAAATCAGTTCCGTTGAAATCTAAACCATATTTACCGATAGTATCAGATTGATATTCTACTTCTATTTCTAAATCGCCAATACCTAATTTTTTCTCTGAAAGCTCAATGATATTCATTAGTTTTTGTGGTTTTAAGCGATGTTCAAAGTCATTTGCATCCCACAATTGAAAGTTTACCACTTTTTCAATACGCTCTACTCCACCGCAGTCGATGAAATGTTTCGTTATCAAACCCACTTCAGTTACGTGAAAATGCTCAGGAACGAATACCCCCGTTGGCAATTTAAAGTTTACTGCTTCGGCTGTAGCAAGATGATTTTTTATTTCAGATAATTTCATTTTGATTTATATTTAATGATTAACAACAAGTGCTTTTCCTTTTCTCCAAATTCGACAAAATATTGTCGAAGTAACTTTTAAGTTTTTCGATTGTATTTTCATCAATACAATAACAAATAGCATTTCCCTCAATACTTCCTTTGATAATACCTGCATTTTTGAGTTCCTTTAAATGCTGTGAAACGGTTGGTTGTGCCAAAGGCAATTCATTGACAATATCGCCACAAATACAAGTATCAACCGTTAGTAAATAATCAACAATCGCCATTCTTGCGGGGTGTCCAAGTGCCTTTGCAATATTGGCTAACTCGTTTTGTTGATTTGTAAAGTTTTCTGATTTTGTTAATCCCATGACCTAAATTACAATTATTATGGATGAAATTATTTCTTTACTTTTGAGAAAACATAGAGCGTTTCTGTGGCAATTTGTCTGCATCGCTCATCATATTTCGCAGTTTCTTCGGGTTTGCCATCAAATACCTTTGGGTCTTCGTAAGGTATCGCTACACGAGCGATTGCCCCTTTAACTACTGGACACGCTTCATCTGCTTGTGAACAAGTCATAATAGCACAAAAATCACTTTGAGGATTACTTAAATCATCATATTTTTTAGAAAAAGCCTTAATTGGTTCTGCACCAATGGCATATTTTACTTCATATATTGCATTTTTATCTTTTGTGATTTGTTTAATCTCAAAACCAGCTCTTCGGCAAGTAGCCACCGCTCTATCATTAAATGCCGTTGATTCAGTTCCGCCCGAAAAAGTTTTTACATTCGGAATGCCATAATAAGCGGCTGCCGTTGCTGCCCAAATCTGTCCAAAATGGCTTCTACGTGAATTATGCGTACATATATAAGTTAATTGTACTTGTTTGCCTGATTTTACTTTGGTTTGAATAAATGAAGCAATTTTTTCTAACTCAATTTTACGCTCTTGTGAAATTTGAATAAAATCTTTTTCAACAGATTTAATGTAGGTTAGCAATGAATCATTTACTACTACATTACTATTGGTCATTGTCTTGTTTCCCATAGCATTACTTATAATTATTTCGCATAGCATTAAAAGGTATATAAATTTCATTTTATCTTATTATTTATTATTACATTGCAATATTACGATATAATTTTGAAACTAAAAAAAAATCAATCTTTTTTATTCAAATATTCATAAACTCTAAATGTAACTCCTTGGTTTAACAAAAAATATTTCCTTTTGACACCCTGTTGCACTTGTTTTTTACATACTTTTGCTTTATGAAAATCTTTTCATTCATATTATCCATGTACGTACTTATACTTTCGTGTCTGCCTTGCGGAGATGTGGAAGACTGTAAAGTAGTGGATTATGACAAAATAGCTTTTTCAGAAACCAACCATAGCACCCACCAAGAGGATACCGAAACGTGTTCACCTTTTTGTATTTGTGCTTGTTGTGGTACAAATATTGTCTTAAATTTTTCATTCTCCCCTCTGATTTCAGAGATAGAACAATGTTTTTTATCTGAAAAAGTCAAAGTTAATTTCTACAATACTTCTTTTATTTCCGATTTCTACGGAAATATTTGGCAACCACCCAAAATCTAATTTCTGAAATTTTATTGCCATTTCTACTTGCTGAAATTTACTCAGTGGGATTTTTGCTAATGGCTATCAATAAATTTTTCAAAATTAGATTTAAAATATGTTAGATAAAATCATCCATTTTTCTATCCATAATAAATTTATTGTGGGTCTATTTACTTTGGCTTTGGTATTAGTTGGTATTTATAATTTAAGCCGACTACCCATTGATGCCCTGCCCGACATTACCAATAATCAGGTACAAGTCATTACTACTGCACCTACTTTGGCAACCCAAGAAGTGGAACAGTTTATTACCTACCCCATCGAACAAACGATGAAAACGATTCCTAAAATCGTAGAAATGCGTTCTTTAAGTCGCTTCGGGTTAAGTGTAATTACCCTCGTTTTTGAGGAAAACGTAGATATTTATTGGGCAAGACAGCAAATGAGCGAAAAGCTAAAAGATGCTGAAAGGCTTATTCCCAAAGGAGTAGGAATCCCCGAATTAGCACCCATCACTACTGGATTGGGAGAAATATATCAATACGTAATTTATGCAAAAAAAGGGTATGAAAGTCAATACGATGCTTCAAAACTACGAAGCATTCAAGATTGGATAGTCAAACCCCAATTGCTTGGTACGGCAGGAATTGCCGAAGTTACAACCTTGGGCGGTAGCCTAAAACAATACGAAATTGCAGTACAGCCCGACCGACTGAAAAGTATGAATACTACCATCACTGATATTTTTGAGGCTCTCGAAAAAAACAACGAAAATACAGGTGGAGCATACATCGACAAACAACCTTATGTTTACTTTATCAGAGCTTTGGGCATGGTAAAAACAATTGCTGACATTGAAAAAATAGTAGTTAAAACCAATAATGGAATACCCATTCTGATTCGTGATGTTGCAAAAGTACAAGAAGGGTCAGCTTTGAGATATGGAGCTGTAACCAAAGACGGTAAGGGCGAAGTAGTTGGCGGAATGGTGCTGATGCTTAAAGGAGAAAATTCATCGGCAGTAGTTAATCGAACAAAGGCGAAGGTTGAACAAATCAGAAAATCATTGCCCGAAGGTGTTTCGCTCGAACCATTTATTGACCGCACGAAATTGGTTAATAATGCCATCAGTACAGTAGAAACCAATCTTTTTGAAGGAGCTTTAATTGTCATTTTTGTATTGGTTTTACTACTCGGCAATTGGCGTGCAGGTTTGGTGGTAGCTTCTGTAATTCCTTTGGCACTGCTTTTTGCCGTAATAATGATGAATTTATTTGGTGTAAGTGGCAATTTAATGAGCTTGGGAGCAATAGATTTTGGTTTGATTGTAGATGGTGCGGTTATTATTGTAGAAGCAGTTATTCACCGATTACATCTGAATAAAGAAGGGCGACTCTCTGCCGAAGAAATGGATGAAGAAGTTTTACACGCATCAACTAAAATACGGTCAAGTGCTGCTTTTGGCGAGATTATTATTCTGATTGTTTATCTCCCTATTTTGGCATTGGTTGGAACAGAGGGAAAGATGTTTAAGCCAATGGCTCAAACAGTTTCATTTGCTATTTTGGGAGCATTCATTTTGTCACTTACTTATGTTCCGATGGCTTCTGCCTTGTTTTTAAGCAAAAATATTAGTCATAAAAAGAACATTTCTGACAAAATCATAGATTTTATTCATCGCTTCTACCAACCAATTTTAGAAAAAGCGTTGCAATTAAAAACAATTATTTTGAGTGCTTCGATTGCTCTATTTTTGGTTGCACTGTTTGTTTTCAGTCAAATGGGTGGTGAATTTATCCCTACTTTGGAGGAAGGTGATTATGCTATCAATTTCAGAAACGCTAATGGCAGTTCTTTAAGTATGAGCATTGAAACATCGACTAAATTACAAAAACTACTTAAAACTAAATTTCCAGAAATAGTAGAAGTAGTTTCAAAAATTGGTTCTGCTGAAATACCAACTGACCCTATGCCCATCGAAACTGGTGATATGATTATCATTTTGAAAAGCAAAAAAGAATGGACAACCACCAAAGATTT
>JAIYBU010000155.1 GCA_027488335.1 Cytophagaceae bacterium | reverse complement strand
CGGCTGTCCAGTTCGCATCGTTTAAACTCATGCCCGTTGGAATGTAATCCACTACCTTTATCGCCGTTGCTCCAACCGTCCCTTGGTTGTAAACCGTGATGTCGAACTTCACCTCTCGGCCGCCCACAATCGGACTCTGCGTGCTGCTGTTCAAACTCTTCTTCAACGCCAAGTCAAACTTCTCTACCGATACACTTGCAGGGTCTTCGTCATCTTCATCTGTTACTGCTATACCATCACCTACTACACCAGTTCCATTTCCATCTACATAGTTATCGGCTGGGCTATCAACTTGACCACCTTTGTCATTTCCTAATATACCATCAGGCGTACTATCTTTATCATTCAAATTCAACGCATTAGAAGCAGAAGAAACCTCTGCTCTATTTACTAATGTCTGACCTTGATAAGTTTCTATATTATTAACTCTTAATGTAATCGTTCTTTTTACGCTTGTGTTGTAAGGTGCTATTGAAGCAATCGGTGTTTTTAACGTTGCGATACTTCCTGTTACGTTCCAGTTGGTTTCAACTGGGCTTATTGTCATACCAGCAGGGATATAATCGCTTACTTGTACGTTTGTAGCCGTGAGTGTTCCTTGATTAATTACCTCAATCTCATAAGTAACATCATATCCTGGAACAACTTTAGGGTCAGAAGTACGAACCTTTCTTAAGGCCAAGTCGAATGTTTGTGTAACATTCAACAAAGCTGGGTCTTCATCATCTTCATCAGTTGCTGCTATTCCATCACCAACAGCACCCGTCCCATTTCCATCTATATAATCATCGGCTGGGCTACTTACTTGTCCACCCTTGTCATTACCTACAACTGCATCTGGAGAACTATCTTTATCAGTCAAACCTCTTGCATTAGTAGCTGCACTAATTTCTGCACGGTTTACTACTGATGCCCCTTCGTAGTTAGCATCAATTTTAAATGTAATATCTCTTGTAACTGTTGCCCCTGGTGCAAGTGTTGGAATAACTGTATTTAACGTTGCTTTTCCAGCAGTTGCTGTCCACGCTGCATCAGATAGAGTTAAACCTGTTGGGATATAATCTGTTACTTGAACATTCGTTGCAGTTACTGTTCCTTGATTAATAACCGAGATTGTGAAAGTAACATTATCGCCTGGTTTGTACGTACCAGCCGTTTTCAATACTTTTTTCAATGCTAAGTCGAATGAACAATCTTGTGGTGTTAAAGCAACCGAAGTCGTCGCAATACAACCATTTTTATCTGTTAAAGTTACACTATATGTTCCTTCTGCTTTCGCACTTAAATCTTCCGTTGTTGAACCATCCGACCACAAGTAAGTGTATGGAATTGTTCCACCTGATACTGTCAAATTAATTGAGCCATCTGATTTTTCACACTTAGGGTCAACTTTTGTTGTAGATACGGTTAATACTGCTGGCTGAGTAAGTGTTGCTGATGATGTAGCAATACAACCTTTTATATCTTTAACAGTAATAGTATAAGTAGTATTTGGCTCTAAACCTGTAAATGTGTTAGTAGCTGCGGCTGGTGTAGTGAATGCTCCACCGTTGATACTGAATGTATATTGTGGTGTACCGCCATTTCCAGTTGCTAAGATTTTACCATCTTTTGCTCCATTACAAGTAATGTTTGTTGGATTAAGAGTTACTGTTGGAAGTGGGTTAACAGTTACAATAACAGCATCTGTAGCTGTACAACCATTATTTGTACTCGTTGTACAAGTAACTGTATAAGTAATATTGATTGCAGACGTTCCTGTGTTTGTTGGTGTTACAGTTACTGTTGCAGCTGTAGAACCACCAACATTTGTACTCCAAGATAATGTACCACCAGCACAACCAGTTGCAGTTAATGTTGTTGGAGTTCCACTACAAACTTGGAAATCAATTGGTAAACTCACTGCTGGTTGAGCCGTCACTGTAACTACACCTGTTGCTGTTGCTTTACAGTTATTTGAGTTCGTACAAGTAGCCGTGTAACCATAAGTACCAGTAGCCGATGGTGAAACTGTAATTGTAGTTCCTGAACCTGTACCAGCTCCTGACCATGCTATTGAACCTACACACCCTGATGCTGTCAATGTTGCAGAACCTCCTAAACAAATTGTTTTTGAATCAACTGTTACTGTTGGATTTGGATTAACAGCTACTATTGTTGTTGCTGTTGCTGTACAGCCTACTGTATTAGTTACGGTTACAGTATATGTTCCTGCTATTGTCGTTGTTACATTTGCCCCAGTTGCAGTAAAGCCTGATGGACCACTCCATGAGTATGATGTTCCACCTGTTGCGGTTAATGTTATTGGGTCATTTTGACATTTAGGCCCGTTGTTCGATGCTGTTGCAGTAACAGTATTAGATTTGTTACAAGCTACAACTTCAAAATTATCAACATCCCAAACACTGATACTTGCACCATTTCCGACTGGAGCATAAGCTGTCAATTGGAAATCATAAGTACTTGCAGATGTAAATGTAAAGTCTGCATAAGCTGTAAAATCAATATTTTCAGTCGTCCAGTTTTGTGGGCTGGTCGTTGCGTCTAATTTTTCATAAATCAATGTTCCTGCTTTATATACTCTAATCGCATATTTAGTAGGATAGTTGTTTGAAGCGGTTCCACCACTTGATGCTGGTGAAGGCGAGTATGTTAAAGTAGCTGATGCTTTTTGGTTAAATTTCAATGATGTAATTGAACCAACTTGTGAAGGTGTCAAAGAAGCTGAAAACTTGATAGCTTTGCTCCAATCCGCTACTGTCGAAACATTGGCAGATATACACATAGCATTATCAGTTCCTGAAACATTACTTGCTCCAATCGTACAGCTATGAAAATTAACGTCAGGACTATCTCTGTAGATGTTAGTTGCAGTAATATTTACGAAGTTTGCAACATTTGGATAAACTGGCGTAAATTCAGCATACGTATATCCGCCACTCAAGGCTTGACAGTTATTCAAATCATATCTAATAACTGTGGCAGGATTACAAGTCAAACATACATTATTATTACAGTCTGTTCCCGTTTTTACTGTTACCGTTGCAGGTACTGACTGAGTACAGCCATTCAAATTACATGTAGCTGTATAAGTGGTAGTAGTTGTAGGAGAAACCGTAATTGCTGTGGTGTTTGCTCCTGTTGACCAACTTAATGTACCCGTACAATTTGTAGCTGTAAGTGTTGCACTTCCACCTGAGCATATCGTTGCATTCGTAACATTTATACTCGGCGATGGTGCTAATGTAATAGTTGATAATGCTCTTGCACCTTCACAACTGTTTGTTGTACAAGTTGCATAATATGTGGCATTAGCTGTTACATTATTAATAACATAAGGTGAACCTGTAAACAATACTGCTGTCCCCGTAAGTGAGCCATACCACTTAACAGTTCCGCTACAATTCGTAGCTATCAAAGTAGCATTGGCCCCATTACACACTGTTGGACTATTTACTGTAACAGTAGGTCTTGGATTAACCGTAATAATATGTGTAGAGTATGTAGTCTTACAGTTAGGGTCAACAGGCTTGATACAAGCATACACATAATAGTTTACTGGTGAACCTGTATTATTGGCAGGCATACCAGTAAGGTTAGTTAATGAAATACTTGTAGCATTTGTAACATAAGCTTCTTCATTTAGACAGGTAACCTTATATGTTAAATTGTCATAAGGGTTCTGTCCAGCTGTCAGAGGTTGCGAGAATACGCACCACTGCACATAGCCCGTATAGCCTGTTGAAGATGTAAACGATAATGTAGGGATTTTATCTCCTGTACAAATTGTTACATTGTTTCCGTTTGTCCATACAGGGCAAGAACAGGTAAGTACTACTACTTTAGAAGCTGAACAAGTACTTGAAAGGTTATCTCTTACATAAAATGTATAAGAAGTTCCAGCTGTTGTACCTGTCAAACCACTGAAGACATTTGAACTTTGCCAGTTTACATTATCTTTGCTATATGAAAAGTTACCACTCCCTCCAGTTACGCTCAAAGTAACTGTTCCATCTGCATTTCCACAACTTGGCTGAGTAGTAACTGTTGTTGCTAAAGTAGGAGTAGTATAGCAAGCCGTTAGTCTTACATTATCAAACTTAAGAGCTGAACCATTTGCATATCCAACAATTCTTATTTTTGCAGTATTGGTAGGAGTCGTAAAATTGATTGCAGCAATTGGTAATCTGCCATACGAACCATAGTCATTTTCAACGGTATATTTAGATGATGTTGCTAATAATGTACCGCTACTACTATACGCTTCCATATATATTTGCACAACCCCGCTTACTGGAGGATTATGAGTAGCAGCATTCATATTTAATGTATATGTTCTGTTACCTACAATCCCAGTTGTTACATCATTATATACCAAATATGCCCCAGAATAATTGTTATTATTTAAGATTGCGTAATTTATCCCATCATTATAAACACCAAAATCAATCGAAGCAGAAAAAAGGTCTTTTGACCAAGAAGAAGTATTTCCACTTGCAAAATCTCCGTTCGTCGCAAAGTTGTTAGACAAACAAGAAGTACAACAGTTTGCCGATGGAGTAGTGAACGTTTTGTCTGTAAAACAAGCATCCGTACTATTCCAAACCCTTACGGTATAAGTAGTATTAGGTTTTAGGTTTTTAAAAGTTAAGGAAGTTGCTCCAGCTGCTAAAGTTAAGTTTGAACCTGCACCATAGATTGGCGACGTACCATAGCTGGAGCCTTGTTTTATATCAGCCTTAACTGTACCAATAGTACTATTCAAATTACTAATCGTAACCGAACCATTATTATTAGCTGTTCCTGCATTACAGTTACCTCCTGATATGGCCAAATCTACATCGTTGATTACTGGAGCATTACAAATACATTTAAAATTTCCACAAACAAATGTGATTGATTTGCCTGAAATACCAGCTTGATATTGAAGATATGTACTAAACGCTCCGCTACCCGTCAATGAAGTATTAAGCCTTGTTACGCAGTCACCATTAAAAGTGGTTATATATAGAATTCGATTACCTGAAGCATCATTTGGTCCAAAAGCTAAATCGAAAGGATTTACATTACCCGTAGCAATTCCACCGTTTACAGTTGGACGAGGAAAATCATAGCTTTTTATGACAGCTCCAGTTGTAGAGTTGTATTGGATAACTTTATCTGATAATCCCATGCCATTAGCTAAAACCGCCCATAAAGTTCCATCGTTATCAAATACAATACCTCTATATTGAAAACCAGCTGGTGCAGTAACTAATTGGGTAGCTGTCCCCAAACTTGGAGAGACATATTCAATCGTACTTATACCACTCTGCCAGTTAGTTGAAACATATACGTTTCCTGTTGTTGGGTGTACTGCAGAACCCCATAAATCTGCAGTTGTAAAGTTAACAAAAGTGCTTTTTAATTTAGAAGCAACAATCGTTTGGGTTGCAGTACTTACCTTATATAAACCCGTATAAGTAGATACATATAAAAACGCATAATCGTTACTGATAGAAACATCTAATAAATCCTCCCCCGCAGGAAATTGAATAGGTGCTAAGAATGCACCTGCAATAATATCATATATACGTATTTGTCCTTGTCCACCTGATGTTGCTATATACGCAATATTCTTGGTCGGGTCAACCACCATACCTTCACCACCGCCATTTGGTAAACTACAGCTTGTTATACCCGTACCCGTCGCAAACTGATAGACATCCGTTCTCGACGAAGAGTTACTTAAAAGCTCTCCTACAAGCATATAATACTTGTCGCAGTTTAATGGAGCGTTTTGGGCGTCAACCTTTGAAGATGATGCCAAAGAAAATAGCATTACCAAGAATGCAAGCATATACCCTCCAACCAAATGGTGTAAAGTAACAGCCTTAACGGGCGACAGCCTTTGAACAAATAACCTTATAACGGTCATTTGGGCAATTGGCTGGCTGCTCTTCTTTGTCACAAAAAAGTTGATAAATGCAGCAAAGAAAGTAAGGGATTTTTCTTTCACTGCAAGGTTGTTGACAAGCGTCAACCATGATGTAGATTTTCTCATCGAATTGTAATTGTAAATATTCACTCAATATTATTGATACTCGTAAACACTAATAGGTTCTGGCACTCTATGTATTTATTTACTATTTATTCTGTTCCAAACTAAGGCATTAATATTACCTCCTATTTTTTTCCCTTCCTCAAGTCCTACTTCATTATCTTGGCAAGTATGAATTCCACCGTACAATCTCGAATTTGCAGATTCTAATGCCGACTCCCAAAATGAATTAAAACTTCGAGCTTTATATTCAACTAACCGTTCTTCATCTTTTGGTCGCCCTACGTGTGAGTCATCAACAAACTTAAATCCTCTGCCATATAATTCGGTCAGTACGGTTGCTGCTGCTGAGGCTTGTCCGGCATGACCCGAATAAAATGCTGGGAAAGGTGGCTCTGGCCAATACAATTCCCAAAGCGTAGTCATATTATAAAAGATAAAGAAAAAAGGTCTTTCTGCATGATACGTGTATTTACACTTCCAACAATTAATAAAAGCATCTGCCACTGCCATGCCCACACGAGCATACGTTTCAGCCGCTTTATATAAATCTGGTTTTGCTGACTTGATTGCAATCGTTGCCAAATTATATGAGTGCCCTGGCGGGGAAAAGGTTTCAGAAGGGTCATCACCCCACCAATTAGCAATTTCTTTCTCTTCTTGGGTTAATGTTTGTCGCTTCATAAACACCTCATACATTTGTGCATAATAAGGTGAATCTTGTTTGTAATCAAACGGTATCATCTTAGGAACAGGTAAAGCTCCATTCTCAGGAGCAAATGTTCTGTTCTTTCCCCAATACGGATGAAGTGGTAAAGCTACTGGCGACTGCCCTTTGGGTGGAGACGTCCAGAAACCATTTCCTTTTGGTAATTGATAAGTGCTATCAAAATTACGTTTGTAGCCTTGATACCCCCCATCAGTTTTTGACCACTCAAATATTGCTTGGGCAATTTCTTGTCCGTATTTCACAGAGCGTTCTCGTACTTCTTGTGAGGTTACTGACAACTGCGATTGGTAAATCTGTGTTTCTAAGGAATCAATGCTGGTTTTGTTTGCGGCACTTGTATGCTCATACAAGTGTTTAAGCATATATGCCTGACCCGCATTAAGCGATAGCACCCAATTATATTTTTTAGATTTTTCTACTTTAGGAAGATTGACCAAACCACTTAGCTGGCCATTGAGACTCTTACTTTTAGGAGAACCATTAACCACTGACTCATACATTGTTAGACCCATGTAACCCACCGCACGAGAACCATACGTAGGAGAGCCATTGGGTGTCTCTTTCATGATTCGCACAGTCATTTGGCCCCACTGAATAGCCACTGATGCACTTTGATTTTGAGTCAAATCAGTATCGCTGCCAATTCCCAAACACAAGGTTGTATTTACCATAATAATTATGGTGATGATACTTGCTTTATATTTTGAAATACTCAACAGCATAAAAGTTGATTCAGTTTACCTAATTTGATTAAGAGGTTATCTAAGTAATATTTTCAGAATTACTTAAATAGATAATGAATAAATCTATGAGATTGGAGAACATGTACGGAAGAGTTTTCAGATAAAATATCTGAAATAGCAAATAGCCTAAGCAATAGGCTTGCATTTTTTCTTGTAGTAAAGTTCACTCAATAGCAACGATTCAATATAGCTAACAAACAAATTTTACTCATTAAAATCACAAGTAAAACTGTTTGATTTTTTAGACTTATCTTATTAATAGATGTAACTAAAAAAATGAAAAAATTCTTAGTTATACATCTTATCAGTTATATTCAAAAAGGGTTTTCTATAACACTTAGCCTAAATGGCATAATTTTTGAAAACATGATGTACCCTCTTTAAAATGCTCTTATCTAATACTATGCCAAACCATGAATTATAGCATAGTATTTAAGTTTCCTAACGAATTACAATAAAAAGTAATCTATCCGTTAAATTTATCCATCTTAATGAAGAATGAAATGCTTCATTTGAATTTAAAATGCGCAAAAATCATGCTAAAAAATTAGTAAACGGATATAAATTTCTAAAAACAAATAAATTCCCTTCATTCCCAATAAAAAACACCGTTAATTTGCGATGTAACAAAACCCTTCAAATCAAGTGAAACTTTGGCAAAAGGAAAGCAGTAAAAATTTAGGAAAACAAGAGGCGGCCCTCCGAATTGAAAAATTTACAGTTGGTCAAGACCGTGAAATGGACATGTACTTAGCTGAGTTCGATGTTATCGGCTCAATGGCACATGCCATTATGTTAGAGAGTATTGGTTTACTCGAAACCAATGAATTAGGACACGTCCTAAACGAATGTCGAAAGATATATAATGATATTTTGAATGGCAAATTTTTAATCGAAAAAAATATCGAAGACGTACATTCACAAGTAGAATGGTTGCTGACTCAAGCACTCGGTGACACTGGTAAAAAAATCCATAGTGGACGCTCTCGCAACGACCAAGTGCTGGTTGACCTTAAACTATTTATGCGTCATCAATTACGTCAAATAGTCAACTTGACTGAAGCCCTTTTCCATAAATTAGTTGAGCTTAGCAATAAACATAAAAATGATTTACTCCCAGGCTACACGCACCTTCAGATTGCCATGCCTTCTTCGTTCGGGCTTTGGTTTGGGGCTTATGCCGAAAGTTTAGTAGATGATGCTACTGTGCTTCAAGCCGCCTATAAAGTTGTGAATAAAAATCCGTTGGGTTCGGGAGCTGGTTATGGAAGTTCGTTTCCTCTCAATCGAACTCTTACCACCAAACTTCTGGGTTTCGATGACCTTAATTACAACGTAGTCTATGCCCAAATGACTCGTGGTAAAAGTGAGTACGTGGTGCTTTCAGGACTGACCTCTTTGGCTACGACACTCTCACGTATGTCGATGGACGTATGTTTATATAATTCGCAAAACTTTGGATTCGTTACTTTACCCGATGACTTCACGACGGGGAGTAGTATCATGCCCCACAAGAAGAACCCCGATGTGGCCGAATTGCTCAGAGCAAAAACCAATCGATTGAAAGGTTTGCCAACTGAGCTGGCTTTCGTGACGAGTAACTTACCAAGTGGGTATCACCGAGATATGCAGATTCTGAAAGAAATCTTGATGCCTGCCTTCGACCAAATGATTGAGTGCTTGGATATTGCTCACTTCATGATGTCGAATATTGAAGTAAAGCCAAACCTTTTAGAAGATAAAAAATACGACCCGATTTTTTCGGTTGAACGGGTGAACGAATTAGTAATGCAAGGGCTACCTTTCAGAGATGCTTATTTACAGGTAAAAGATGAAATTTTTGGTGGTGGCTACGAAGCTCCACGAGAATTGAACCATACCCTTGAGGGAAGTATCGGAAATCTTTGCAACGACGAAATTACGAAAATGATGAACGAAGTAATCAAAGGTTTTGACTTCGTAAAGGTTGATAACGCCTTGGAAGCATTATTGAATTGGAAGTAATAATTGGAAATTTTAGAATCGGTAGTTTCGACAGCTTCGGCTGTCCGATTCACTCAACCACCGATTCTGAAATTTCTTCCTTAAAAACTACGACCTCATTTCTCACAAACTGCAACCGCAATTTTAGAATCTGCTGTTCCGTAATACAAATACCATTTCTTCCTGAAATTCACCAACCCTTCCACAAACACTACATTGTTTACTTGTCCTGTAAATTCATAAGGTTTATCAGGCTCAAAAAAGAATATCTTCGAGCGGTCAATAATTTTAGTTGGGTCGTTTTTATCAAAAATCACTTGCCCAGCACGATAGGCATTTTTTGTATCTTTACTTTTATTCTGAAAGCCTTTATTGGCACTATTATAGATAAGGAAGATACCGTCTTCTTTGATAAATGCCGCTGGGCCAGATTCTACTAACCAACTATCAAAATTATCGTCACGGGGCTTTACGATTGGTTTGGGTTTTCCTGTTTCGTCCTCCAAAATTGTCCAATCCGTTAGGTTATCCGAACTTGCCAAAAACAAATTTGTATCGCCCCAATACATCCAATATTTTCCGTTGATTTTTGTGGCCACAAATCGCTCACCAACCTGCTTAGTTATTATCGACCCTGACTTCGACCACAACATTTCGTTTTTAGGAGCTTTAAAAGCCAAACCTTCTTTTTTCCAAGTCTGTAAATCGGTTGAAGATGCCACACAAAGTCGAGCAGTTTTTCCATCATAAGCTGTGTAGGTCAGAATATACTTTCCATCTTCGGTTTCTACCAAACGAGGGTCTTCTGTTCCACCTGGATACTCATATTTTTTCATAAAATCATTATCAGGATAAAATACTGGTTTGGTCTGACGCTTGAAATGAATCCCATCTTCGCTAACGGCCAAGCCCAAACGTGAAGTACCATCAACAACCTTTAAAGTATCTTCGGCACGATATAGCAAATAGACCTTACCCTCACGCACAACCGCCGAAGGATTATAGACATCTTTTGCTTCCCAATTGATAGTTTTATTCATAATCGGGTCATCGAAAGTGGTGGTATCGTTGGGTAATAATATTGGATTTTCGGCATCTGCTTTTACAAACGGTGTTAGTTGCCAACTTTGGTCTACTTTATTTCTGCACGAAGAAAATGCAAAAAGAGAAATAATTAAAAGGTATTTTTTCATAGGTTTGTAAAATGTATCTGGGTTGATAGAATATCCAAAGATATAGATAATTTATCACAAACTAATCTCTTAGAAATGCTACGAAAAATTTTCATCCTCTTATTTTTAATCTCAGAAATTGCTACTGCACAAGAACAGTTAATCATGGTTGGCGGTGGTAAACGCACGACCGATATTCTGACAAAATTTATCGAATTAAGTGGTAACGAAAACGGGAAAATTTTGGTAATTCCGTGGGCAAGTGCCGAGCAAGAAATAGCAGCTTCAAACATTAAAAATGAAGTAGCCACTCTTTCAAAAATTAAAGTCGAGAAAGCCCCATTTGCACCACTAACTGCTGAAAGTAAATCCACGCTTTTGGCACAACTCAAAACAGCTAAAGGCATATTCTTTTGTGGTGGCGACCAAAACCGAATCATGGAAGTACTGAAAGATGAAGAACTTTTCAAGGTCATGCACGAGCTTTACAAAAACAAAGTAGTGTTTGCGGGAACGAGTGCAGGCACGGCCATTATGTCGGAAATTATGATTTCGGGCGAAGGAGATTTTAAGGTAATTAATGGCTCAAAAGTGGAAACGAAAAAAGGACTTGGGTTGATGAATGAAATCATTGTTGACCAACATTTTATTAAGCGTCAACGCCAAAACCGTTTGATAGGTTTGATTTTCAAAAACCCCACCTTACTTGGTGTAGGAATTGATGAAAATACCGCTTTGTATGTAGAGAAAAACCGCTATGCTGAAGTGTTGGGCGAAAGTCAGGTAATGATTTTTGAAACCACCAAGCAAGCCAAAGAAATGAAATTCATCATGCTCGAAAAAGGCGAAAAATATGATTTGAAGAAGCGAAAGAAAATTTAAAATATTAACCACAAAGAAACTAAGAGACACTAAGTTTCGGACTATTTCGAGAAAATTCTTAATTCTTAATTCTTAATTCTTAATTAAGCCTTACCTTTGTGGCTCAATTAAGCATACAAAAAATGACTGACCGTTATATGCAGCGTGGCGTTTCGGCTGCCAAAGAAGATGTTCATAAGGCAATCGAAAAGCTCGATAAAGGACTTTTCCCGAAAGCATTCTGCAAAATTTCACCCGATACACTCGGTGGTGATGCCAACTACTGCAATATTATGCACGCCGATGGTGCTGGCACAAAAACATCTTTGGCATATTTATATTGGAAAGAAACGGGCGATATTTCGGTATGGCGTGGCATTGCACAAGACTCAATCGTGATGAATACCGACGATTTGATTTGTGTGGGAGCAGTCGGCCCAATGCTGATTTCATCAAGTATTGATAGAAACAAAAACAAGATTCCTGGCGAAGTAATTGGCGAAATCATTAACGGTACAGAAGAGTGCTTAGAAATGCTTCGCAGCCACGGAGTTGAGATTTATAGCACAGGTGGCGAAACCGCCGATGTGGGCGATTTAGTACGCACAATTGCCGTAAATAGCACTATCATTGCTCGTATGAAACGCTCTGATGTAATCTCGAACGATACTATCAAAGCAGGAGATGTAATTGTAGGCTTAGCTTCGTATGGACAAGCAACTTACGAAAATACTTACAATGGTGGCATGGGAAGCAATGGCCTTACTTCTGCCCGACACGATGTTTTGGCAAAAACTTATGCAGAAAAATACCCAGAAAGTTATGATGGTGAAATAAATAAAGATTTAGTTTATAGCGGAGCAAAATTATTGACCGAGGAGATTGCGGGTGTAAATGTTGGTAAACTTATCCTCTCTCCTACTCGTACGTTCGCCCCAGTAGCAAAAGCATTTTTAGCCGAACTTCGACCGCACATTCATGGCATGGTTCATTGCAGCGGAGGAGCTCAAACGAAGGTTCTGCACTTTATAGAGAATTTGCACGTAATCAAAGATAACCTTTTCCCGATTCCACCATTATTTAAATTGATTCATGAGCAAAGTGGTACTTCGTGGCAAGAAATGTATAAAGTTTTCAATATGGGACACCGTTTGGAAGTTTATCTGAACGAACAGTATGCCCAACGCATTATCGAAATCTCGCAATCGTTTGGTATTGATGCCCAAATAATTGGTCGAGTGGAAACTGCCGACACCAAGAAAGTAACCATTAAAAGCGAATTCGGAGAGTTTGTTTACTAAGTGCTAAATATAGCAAATACTCAAAAGGAGGTGCAACCAGCACTTCCTTTTTTACGTCCTTACCTCAACTAACCATATTTCGCTCATTCAAAACATCATTCAGCATAGATAGACTTTACTCATTTTCTATTATTTACCTTAAAAAAGTTTCTATTTATGAAGAACCAAGAAGCAATCTCACGTAAAGATTTTTTGATGAAAATAGGTTTCAGTGGTGCTGCCCTGATGGCCGCTCTTACTTCGTGCAGCGGAGATGATACAGTTACTCCTATTTCAGCCTTTACCATAGATTTATCAACTACTTCGGCACTCAACAATGTCGGTGGATATATCAAAACCAATGGTGTGGTTTTAGCTCGTATTGCCGCTGGTAATACCAGTGCTGCTTTTGCAGCCATTGCTCGCACCTGCCCACACGAGAAAAAAGACCAAATCATTTATAATTCATCCAAAGGCCAGTTTCAATGTACGGCTCACGATTGGTATTTTAAAACCAACGGAACAGGCGTAGGAAACGGCAGTATTACCGCCTATACTGTTTCGCTTTCAGGCACTACTTTAAGTATTTCTTGATAGACATAAAAAAACGTCGGCAAGGCTTTGAGCCTTGCCGACGTTAGTATTATCATTGCTTATATAGAATTAGAAACCAATTCCTGCATAAAGTTTCACATCGTCGAGCGTAATTGTTGGACCACACATAATCACGAGTCGTTCTACCACGTTGCGAAGTTCACGCACATTACCTGTCCACGGCAAAGTTTTCATATATTCCATGGCATCAGCATCAAATTCTTTGGTTGCATCGCCATATTCTTCGGCTACATCATTCAAGAATTTCTCAGCCAGTAAAGGAATATCGTTCTTACGGTCGGCCAAAGCTGGTACGTGAATTGGAATTACATTCAGACGGTGGAATAAGTCTTCACGGAAATTACCTTCGGCAATTTCCTTTCGTAAATCTTTGTTTGTCGCCGCAATCACACGTACATTCACTTTTATTTCTTTATCTCCACCTACACGAGTAATTTTACTTTCTTGTAATGCACGAAGTACTTTTGCTTGTGCCGAAAGACTCATGTCGCCAATCTCATCTAAGAAAAGCGTACCGCCATCGGCTTGTTCAAATTTACCGATACGTTGTTTGATAGCCGAAGTAAAAGCACCTTTTTCATGACCGAAAAGTTCGCTCTCAATCAATTCAGACGGAATAGCCGCACAGTTAACCTCAACCGAAGGTTGATTACAGCGGTTACTTTTTTCATGAATTTGCTTCGCTACCATTTCTTTTCCCGAACCATTTGGCCCCGTGATAAGCACACGAGCTTCGGTTGGAGCAACACGGTCGATAGTTTCTTTCACTTTCTGAATAAGCGGAGAATCTCCAACGATTTCATTAATTTTGTAGATTCTGCGTTTTAAAACCTTTATTACTTCTACGTCTTTACTTTTCTCGATGGCATTACGTACCGTTACGAGCAAGCGATTCAAATCAGGTGGCTTCGTAATGAAATCGTAGGCACCTCTTTTGGTTGCTTCAACAGCATTTTCTACATTGCCGAAAGCAGAAATCATAACAAACTGAGTTATTACTCCTTCTTCTTTGGCTTTTAACAGCATTTCGAGTCCATCTAATTTAGGCATTTTAATGTCACAAAGGGCTACGTCGTACTGAGTTTTCAGTACCATTTCGAGTCCTTCTTCACCATCTTTTGCTTCATCTACCTCGTACTCTTCATATTCCAAAATGTCACGGAGTGCATCTCGGATACTTTTTTCGTCATCAACAATTAATAATTTTGCCATTGGTGGGTTATCCTTTTATTAAAGTTTAATTAATTTTATGATTGAAGGATATAATTCTAATTGAGATGCAAAATAGCGAAAAAAATAACAATTTTGTTGATAAGTTTGATATTTTAGTAAACACAAGGCAAGAGTGATAAGACAACTGACCTTTTTTTTAAAAAAATTAACAGAAATTACGAAATAAGTGTTATATTAATTCAATCAACATGGATTTTAGACTGAATGAAAATAGCAATCATTGGAGCAGGTATTGGAGGAATTGCAACAGCCATTCGTTTGGCAAACAAAGGACATGAAATAGAAGTTTTTGAAGCAAATAGTTATGCGGGTGGAAAACTAAGTGAGTTTCAGCAAGGAGCCTATCGCTTTGATGCTGGGCCTTCACTATTTACGATGCCACAATTTGTGACCGAATTATTTGAGCTTTCGGGGCGAAATCCTAATGAGTATTTTCATTACATTAAACTACCCGAAGTTTGTCGATATTTTTGGGATGATGGTACAAGGCTAAACGTTTCGGCCGACATCAATGAGTTTGCCAAAGATGCTGAAAAAGCTCTCGGCGAACCTGCCGAAAATATCATTCAATTTTTGAAAGAAGCCGCTTTGAAATATGAGATTTTAAGTGGGCTATTTCTTGAAGATTCCCTACATAAAGTATCAACTTGGACATCAAAAAAAGCTTTCAGAGGGTATCTGAATCTACCAAAACTGGGTATCTTTGGGACGATGAATAGAGCAAATGAGCGTTTTTTCAAACAAACAAAAACCGTTCAATTATTCAATCGTTATGCTACTTATAATGGTTCTGACCCTTACCAGACACCTGCTACACTCAATATCATTCCGCATTTAGAATATAACGTTGGGGCGTTTTTCCCGAAAGAAGGAATGTTTGGGATTACGCAAAGTTTGGTCAATTTGGCGAAAGATTTAGGTGTAAAATTTCACTTTGGGGAAAAAGTTGAGGAGCTTATTGTTGAAAATAAAGCTGTTAGGCATGTGAAAGTAACTAACCAAACTTGGACTTTTGACAAAGTCATCTCTAATATGGACGTCACGCCAACGTACCGAAAATTACTACCAAAAACCAAGCATCCAGATAAAATTTTAAACCAAGCAAAGAGTGGCTCGGGTCTGATTTTTTATTGGGGTATAAAGAAAGAATTTACGGAACTGGGCTTGCATAATATCTTTTTCTCAAATGATTATAAGACCGAATTTGAGCATCAATTTCAAAAAAAAACAATATATCACGACCCCACAATTTATCTGAATATTACCTCAAAATATAAAAAAGATGATGCTCCCGAAGGTTGCGAAAATTGGTTTATTTTGCTCAATGCACCTGCCAACGAAGGTCAAGATTGGGATAAAATAATAGCCGAAGCTCGCCAAAATGTGATTGATAAATTGAGTCGAAATTTAGGCGTAAACGTAGGAAATTTGATAGAAAATGAATCGATTCTCGACCCAAGAAGCATCGAATTACGTACTTCTTCTGCTCAAGGGGCGTTGTATGGTAATAGTTCCAACAATAAATTTGCGGCATTCTTACGCCACGCCAATTTTTCTTCCGACATTAAAAATCTGTATTTCGTAGGTGGAAGCGTCCACCCAGGGGGAGGGATTCCGCTGGCACTTTCATCGGCCAAAATTGTGGCGGATATGATAGAATAAGCAATAGAGACGCATTCGGTGCGTCTCTATTGTTTTAACTAATAAAATCTAAAACTGCCATTACAAACTCAGTTGGTTTTTCGGCTTGTACCCAATGTCCTGCTCCTTCGATGGTTTGGACGGTTGCATTAGGAAAAATATCTCGGATAACAGGAATATCTTCATCGTAAATGTAGCCCGATTCGCCCCCTCGTAGAAATAACGTTGGTGCTATTACCTCTTTTGCGTCCGTAAAATCACCGCCAATTTGATAGATTTCTCTACTTAAAACTGGTACATTGATTCGCCAATCAAATTTTCCATCTTCGGTTCGGTACAGGTTTTTTAACAAAAACTGTTTTTCACCCACATTTGTTACATATTTTGAGAACTGCACATCTGCTTCGTTTCGATTGGTAAGCGTTGATAAGTCTATCGAATTTAACCCTTGAATGATATGCCCATGATGCGATGGATAAAATTTAGGGGCAATATCAACCACAATCAATTTTGAGTATTTATCGGGATATTTCATGGCAAAGTGCATGACGGTTTTCCCACCCATCGAATGCCCAATGATGATTGGTTTTTCAAGCTGATGCTCTTCGATAAATTCGTTTAAATCATCAGCCATTAACTCATAGCTAAAATCTTCGCTACGAGGCGATTGTCCGTGATTTCGAGCATCAAGAGCATATACAGCATAGCCTCTTTCGGCTATCATTTTACTAATCGAAAACCAATTATCGGACGAACCAAAAACACCGTGGAGAATCAATATTGGCTGCCCTTCGCCTGTTTTTCTATAAAAAAGCTTCATGTTTGCAATGAATGATTTGAAGCACAAAGGTATAAATGAATGTAGAATGTAAAATGTAGAATGTAGAATTTTTTAAAAGCCTTTCTATGTAGCCTTTAAATTATTCAAACTTAGATTTTGTAAATTATGTAACTAATTTTACCTACTTATCCTCTCTTGAACTTCAACTCACAAACATTTTTACCAATACGTTTGCCATTTTTCAAGCCTTGTTCGTTTGAATTTCGGTAGTGAATACCACCATAAAGACGAGAATTAGCAGCTTCGTCGGCAAATTCAAAGAATGAGTCGAACGAGCGGGGTTTGAAACCTTTAGCGGCGTGAGAATTATCAGTAAAATGATAATTGAAGCCAAATAAATCAGATAGCACTTGGGCGGTTGCACCCGATACAGAAGCGTGTCCAGAAGTATATTCAGGAAAGGGAGGTGTGTCGAGCAAAGGAGTCCATGTGCGGTCGATGGTGGTGCGGATATACGAAACTGGACGAAGCACATTGTGCATAAACTTGCATTTCCAGCACGAAATAAAAGCATCAGCGGCTGCAATGCCAATTTTGCAATAGATTTCAGCCGCTTTATCCAGTTTCAATTTTTCGATAGTCATCACCTGCGAGGCAATCGAAACGGCGTGACCTGGGGGCGTAAAGGTTTTTCCTGCATCATCCGACCAAAACTTCGCAATTGCCGTCTGCTCGGCTGACAAATTTTTCCCGACACTATAAACCTCTAAAGCCTGCGAATACATCACCGACGAAATACTGGCTTCACAACGTGGCGGAGCGGGTAATTCAAAATCAGCATTTCCTTTTACAAAAGGGCGATTTTTACCCCAATTGGGTTGCAACGGTATTTGTTGCTCGCCCGTAGGTATCCAAACACATGCCCCTTTTACTGGCTTATAATCTTTCGGAAAATTTTTTTCGTAGCCTTCGTGTCCACCATCGTTTTTTGAATAATCAAACACTGCTTTAGCTATTGCTTCACCAAACTTGATAGAACGCAATGCGGTTTCTCTATCGACATCATTTTGGTATTTTCTCTCAAAAACGCCTTTTAGGGAATCAATTTTCACCAAATTGCTTTTTGAAGTATTGGCATACAAATTTTTTATAATGGCTGCTTGGGCGGCATTGGCACTCAAAATCCAGTGGTAAGTTTTTCCGACTTCTATTTTTGGAACTACCTTAAACTCATTCAAAACCCCCGTAAGTGACTGGTATTCGGGCATGCCATTCACTAATGATTCGTAAAGCGTAAGACCAGAATAGCCCAAAGCTCTGGAAGCTACTGGCGGCGAAAAACCCTGTGTAGTTGGAATCAGACCCAGTTGAAGATTGAACCACGCAACGGCTACTTCATTAGAGTAATCCTTTACTGGGCGTTGTCCAGATGCTGTTTCAATCCAAAAAATCACTAATCCAATGACAATCAATGTCATTTGTTTTAGCTTCGATGATATGTTTGGAAAATTAAGCATAATCAAATTTACGAATTGGGTCTTAAAACAAAAAATTTTTGATTAAGGAGCCGTTACCACCGATGGTACTCATAAAAGTAGCCATCGGGGTATCGACAGAGCTTAAACAAAAACAAATTAAGAAATCATCGTGTATAAAATCTTTCTTAGTCCAAGACTAAGAAACTTTTCTGTTGACTTTCAACTATAATATCTATTTCGTGAATTTCAACTTTAGTATATTTTTTGCAATTTCCTTACCATTTTTCAGACCATTTTCATTGCCTTGTCGGTAGTGAATTCCTCCATAAAGACGAGAAATGGTTGCTTCGTTGGCATACTCATAAAACGATTTAAAAGTTCTATCTGGAAATGTCCCTGTGTGCGTATTGTCTGTAAATACATAATTATCGCCAAAAATTGTTGTGAGGGTTTCAGCAGCAGCACCCGAACCCGACGAATGCCCCGAAGCATATTCAGGAAATGGTGGTGTGGCAAGTAATGGCGACCAATTTGGACTAATAGCCTGACGAATGTAGGTAACTGGACGCATCAAGTTATACGTATATTTGCCTCTCCAACAAGCCACAAAGGCATCGCTTACAGACAATCCTACTTTGGCATAAACCTCAGCTACTTTATCAAGTTTAACCTTCTCTTTTTTCAAAATTATATTAGCAATATTGAAATGATGCCCTGGAGGTGTAATAGTACTTGCACCATCTGCCCAAAAGTTGGCAATTGCTTTCTGCTCAGCTGTCAGGGCTTTTCCAATATCATATACTTCTTTTGCCAATTTAAACATGTCCGAAGTTTCTTTGAATGAAAAAGCCGTAGGAGCAGTCGGATTGGTTGTCATATTTAATGATGAAAAAGTACGATTTTTGCCCCAATATGGCAGTAAAGGTATCTTTTGTGTAGCACTTGTGGGTTCCCAAAAACCAACGCCTACTGGCACTTTAAAGTCAGTTGGGAAATTATTGCTCCAGCCTTGGTGGCCACCGTCTGTTTTTGAATATTCCCAAATTGCTTTGCCGATTTCTGCCCCAAAAGCATTTGAACGGTCGGTAACAGGCTGATTATCAATAGCAATGCGAATCACACTTTCAATGTTTCTACGTAGCGAATCAATGGCACGTTTATTAGCATCATTGGTTGTTGCATACATTTCGGTAATCAATGTACTCAAAGCAGCATTGGCAGCTAAACCCCAGTTATATTCTTTCGTAGGGTCTGGTTTTGGTAATGACGTAAGGCCATTTACCTGACCCACCAATGATTGATTATTTGGCATTCCATAAACCACACTTTCATATAAAGCAAGGCTTGTATAACCCAATGTACGAGCCGCTACTGGCGGTGCATAACCTGGTGTAGATTTGATGAGTTGAAGCTGCAAATCTGTCCATCGAGTAGCAATATCCGCATTAAATTCGCTGGTTGCTTTTGAAAGACTCGTTGGCGTTGGCTCTTCGGTAGTTTTATCTTTACAGGCAGTGAACAAAACAGCAGCTAAAACCACGAAAGTCAATGACCGTGCGGTTATATAGCATTTCTTGTAGAAGAAATGTGTTGAACATTCATTCATAATCAGAACAATTAAATAGTCAATTTTTTTAGATTCCTCAATGAAAATAATAGAGCAATTACCTTGCCAAAGATTAAGTTAAACCACAAACAAAAACGCCTAATAATCTATTGATTATTAGGCGTTTACAAAACATTTGTTGCCGATTAATAACTTAAACAAAAATCATGCTAATTTGAATAAGGCTTTAATTTAATATTTTATTGAATGGGCTTAAACTCACCAGATTGATGTCTTTTAGCCATTTCTACGTAGTGAAAAGCACTTTTTAATAGCTTTTCAGCATATTCGGGCGGTAGTTGCTTCACAACCTTGGCAGGCACGCCCAAAACCATCGAATAATCAGGAATCTCCATGCCTTCGGTTACTAAAGCACAGGCTCCGATGATGCAGTATTTACCGATTTTTGCACGATTAAGAATCGTAGAACGCATCCCGATGAGCGTACCATCGCCTACGATTGCACCATGAACAATTGCTCCATGACCCACCGTTACATCATCGCCAATGATGGTTGGCTCGCCAAAATCGGCGTGTAAAATTGCTCCATCTTGAATATTGGTGCGTTTTCCGATACTAATTTCTTCGACATCGGCACGAATAACGGCCGAATACCAAACTGATGAATCTTCGCCAAGCGATACTTTGCCAACAACAGTGGCATTTTGGGCAATGAAATTAGACATAAATTATTACTTTTTAAATTTCAACTGCACAATATTAGTACCTATTTTCTTACCTTCGGCTAAACCCACCGAATTATCCATATTTGTATGAATTCCACCGTAAAAACGGGACAATGCAGATTCTTCGGCAGCCGCCCAAAATGATTTCAATTTACGAGGTTTAAACTCTACATTACGCTTAGTATCTTTCGGGCGGCCTTCCCACGAAGTATCGGTAAATTCAAAATTTGTTCCGAAAACGCTCTCCAAAGCCATTGCCGCCGCTGCTGATTGTGTTGAATGCCCCGATGGAAAACCTGGAAAGGGTGGTGCTGGCCAAAACGGAATCCAATTTGGGTCAACTGTCTGACGAATATAAGTATACGGACGAATATTCATATACGTATATTTTGCTCTCCAACATAAAATGAAGGCGTCAGCTACGGCCATACCTGTTTTTGCAAATGCTTCGATGGCATTATCTAACTTTGCTTTGCTTGTTAAAACGGCTATTTTGGCCAATGAATACGAGTGTCCAGGTGGAGTAAAGGTTTCACTTGGGTCATCGGCCCACCAAATCGAAATTTCTTTTTCTTCCTGCGTTAAAATCTTGTTTTTTTGGTAAACTTCATTGTATTGTTTGAAGAAATCGCTGGCTTCTCGATACGATGGACTTTTGGGCAACTGGGGTGTTGGCAATGCTCCATTTGCTGCCGCAAAGGTTCGGTTTCTCCCCCAAGAAGGTAACATCGGAATCTTTCTTCCATTTTCGGTTGGTTCCCAATAACCAATGCCTACTGGCACTTTATAATCGGCTGGAAAATTATTTTTAAACCCCTCATGTCCGCCGTCAGTTTTTGAATATTCCCAAATGGCTTTTGCAATACTTACGCCAAAAGCTTTCGAGCGATTGACAACCGTTGTATCGTCGGAATCGGCACTTATTAAGGCTGTTTCTAATGTACTTTTCAACGAATCAAGAGTTTTCTTGTTGGCATCGGTTGTTGTCGAAAACAAATCGCTGAGTATCTGATATTGAGCAGTATTTACCGATAATGCCCAGTTATATTTCTTACTCAAATCTGGTTTTGGGAGTGTCGTAAGCCAAGTAATTTGTCCTTGCAAAGAATGGTAATTGGGCATTCCATAAACGCCTGATTCGTACATCGTCAAGCCCACATAACCTAAGGCACGAGCAGCTACAGGTGGGGTCTGAGCGGCGGTTGTTTTCAATAATTTCAATGTCAAATCTGCCCATTTGATAGATAAACTCACATCATACTCTTGAATCTTCTTTGAGGCAATAGGTAGTGGGTCTTCGAGCGATTTATCTCTGCACGAAAGTATCAGCAAAGCAAGAAAAATAGATAAACCAAGAGAGCGGATTTTACCCCGAAAAACCAATGGCGAGGGTGTAAGTTTTTTCATAATAAACTTCTTTAAAAATTACATTAAAAATGGTGTTTACACCAAGCAAGCACCAATCACGTAAGTGTCTGAATATCAAATAATTAAACCACAAGAAACTTCCAGAAAACCTGTAAGTTTCTTGTGATTTTCATTACAATTTTCATGCCATAATTCGCTAAAAACGAGTGGAAATTGTGAGGTTAAATCCACGCCCATCAGATGCCCAAATCCCAGGCCCTGGATAGAACTGCGGACGCTTCGTGAAATACTGTTTATTGGTGGCATTATTGAGGTTAAATTTGAGTAAAAGTTTACTCGAAATTCGGTACGAAGCATTGAAATCTAAGATGCTGTAAGCAGGCACTAATCCAACACTTCCATTAGCTGATGGCTGTACGGTATTGAGGGCATCAGCATAACTTCTGGCGGTGTAACTAAACAAACTCGTAATGCTCAATTTTCGGTATCGAAAAGTTAGACCATTTCGACTAATAACTTGCGGTGTACTTTCAACGAAATTACCCTCAATATTAATATTTTTTTCGCCCGAACGCACCTCCGCTTTCAAATATTTAGCTTCCATCAACGAAGTTGAACTGAAAATCGAGAAGTTAGCTTTTTCATTGATTCGCAGATAATATTCAGCAAACATTTCTACTCCTTTTGTAAACGAATTGCCGATGTTGGTGCGTAAAATTTGGAAATTTCCGTTTTCGTCAGTTTGTGCCAAAGTTCCGAGTCGATTTTTGTAAAGCAACTGAAAATACGTTAGTTCGAGTCTGAATCTTTCAAAAGCTCCTTTATAACCCGCTTCAAAGTTATAGCCGCTCGCATCTTTCAATTTATCAGCAGATTTTTCGTAAACTGATGCAGGAATAATATCTTTAAAAATCACAGGTCGATAGGCTTGCGAGAAACCCACATAGAGGTTTTGGTTGGTAGAAAGCTGATAATCAGCATTTAAACCAAACAATGGAAAACGATGCGGAATGGCATCAGGAAATTTAGAAGCATCGTAATAGTTAATCATTCCCAACATTCGAGATTCGCCCGATTCGATTCTGAAACCTGGTGAAACTGCCAATTTTGGCATGAGATACATACGATTTTCTACAAAAAAGGCCATATTTTGGGTTTTGAAATGCAAATCTCGTCCCCAATTTCCTGTGATACTCAAATCAAAATCACTGCCCGTTGTTCCTTTTCCTTGTTGACGACGGTGCAAATCGTTGTTCATCAGTTGCACCCCTCCAACTAAAATCGACGGTAATTTTCCAACTCGGTATTCATGCAGAACACGTAATTCGGAAGTATAGCTGTGGTAATTATCAATGTCCACTTGGCGATTAGCGTATTGGAGCGTGACAGGGTCAATTTTATCAACCACATCGGCGGTTTTATCAAACATTACGCTATTTCGGCTACCCAACACAGCCGATGTAACCCACGAAAGTTTGGTACGATTTCCCAAAGCCCAATTGAACGAAACCGATGGTACATAAATATCGGGGCTATAAAAATTTCTCGCACGAATCGACCCTCTCGGATTTGCTGCAAACATGGCATCGGTTTGTTGCCCTGCCAACTGAAAAACATATTTTGAATGCGATAAATCGGCTTTTATTGAAAGTTTTTCGGTAGGTCGATAAGTAATTTGTGCCGAAAAAGCATCGTAATCGCTACGGCTATTTTCACGATAACCGTCAGAAACTCGTTTACTGTAATAGGCATAATAATTCACCTCCCCGACTTGTCCACCGACAGCATTGTAGGTACTCAATAAACCAAACGAACCTATGCTATTGGTACTTTCAAAATCAAAGACTTTGGTCGAATCACCTTGTTTTGCCACATAATTGAGCATTCCACCAAATTGTGAGCCGTATTGCAGCGAACCAGTTCCACGCACTAATTCTATATTCTGAATGGCTTCCATTGGCATCGAATAGTGGCTGGCTGGATAACCGTACATATCGGTATTGGTGATAACTCCATCTTTACGGATATTAAATTCCCAACCACGGTGCGGGTCGAGCCCACGAGTAGAGATATTTATTTGGTTTCCCGAACCATCCATATCATAGACAAAAACACCAGGTACTTTTGCAAAGATTTGCCGAGGAGTTTTTTCGGCAATATTGGCATCTAAGCCTTGTACATTAATCATTTCGGTCTTTTTCCCACCGTAAAGAAATGTTCCTTTGGTGGTAGGAAGACTTTGAATATTGAACTTAAACTGTTGTTCTCGTACCTGTACTTCTTTCAAATTCAGCACTTTTGCTGAGTCTGATTGGTGTTGGGCAAATACGCTCAAAGGCAATAAGAGATAAAGTATATAATTGATTTTTTTCATGATTTTCTCTTTAAATTCCATAGTAAAACATAGCAAAACCATTCAAAAGGTTTTCCTATTGATAAAAAATACAGTGTTTTAAGCTATTGAATCAATAGGTGGCGGTGCATTTACCGTTAAAGAGATGGTGTAATAGAAGGTGTTGATGAAATAATTACGACGGGGTAAGTCTTCAACCTTGAACCAAACCAAGATTTTCGAGCGAAATTCGACATAATCTTTGGTAAGATGCTTGGTAAACTCTAAGGCTTTTTGGCTGGTGGTTTTGTGTTTTTCAGAAAACAGATTTAGATTTTCGTGAACTTCATTCATTAACGCCATGATATTATCTCGGCTCAAATCAAGTCTTTTATAGTAAGTATAAAGCGTATCGCCTTGATAAATTTGTTCGTAAGATTTAAAGAATTCACCTTCAAAAATCGCAGTATTACCATCAATAAGTTCGTTTTTCCATTCTGATTGGTAGGGCAATGTCAACTGCATCTTGAATACCAATTTATCGCCTTCAAGTTTCACAAAACTTGTGGCTTTTACTCGATGATTTTCCTGCCATTCGTTTACCAAGAAGACGAATGTGTAGCCCAAAGCATTACACAGCAAAAGACACAGAAATAATATGGAAGCGTTTTTTTTCAGATAATTGAGTATTTCAGAATTAATCACAAATCTAAGTTTTCAGTTCGATTTTATGAAAAATTCAACAAAGAATGTGACTTACATGAACCAAAACAATGATTTTTGTCATATTCTTTGTTGAAACACTCAAATAACAATCAGAAACGATAAGCGTAAGTAGCCGAAAGGAAATAATCAGCAAAGGCTGCATCACCTTCACGGAAGCCCGTGACTGTCCAAGTATCAATTCTATCTCTAACTACGGCATAAGGAACTGCTACGAAAAATGAGCTTTTGTGTCCGCTCCAGATGATACCTGGCTCTACCGAAACAATGTACCCTGGGCGACGAGCTCCTAAACTTCCACCGATAGCATCAATGGCTGGCAAACCTTCCAAACGTCCGCCCAAACTAACGGCAATATTCTTTTTCGGGAATAAAGCATAGGTCATTCCAAGTCTTGCACCAAACTGGTCAGGCACAGAAAAGCCTGTTGCTTTATTCAGTTCTTTTGGGCTAAACAAATAGAAACCGTTGAAGTACAAATTTGCTTTTTTAAACAATGTTAAATACCCTTGAACATCTATACTTTCACCCCAGCCGCTGTCGCCCAATTGTATTGACTGGTCAACGGCTTTTACTTGAATATATTCTTTTTTGTCTTTATCAATTTTATGAAATTCGTCTTGCACATTGGCATTGCCTGTTGGTGCTTTTATTCCTACACCGACCGCAATATTTCCTTTTGGAGCTTTGATTGGATTGATTAGCCAATAAGATGCCGACAAACGCATATCGCCCACGCCTTTCGACTGTGTATGAAAACGAGGATTTGAGCCCGCAGGCGTGCCATTACCATAATGCTCATAAAGAGAAGAGCGGTCATTGTAAGAAAGTGGTACATTGACCGTAACACTTAGGCGACTACTAACGGCATAAGTAAGGCCAAAATCAAAATTATAAGAATCATTGATAACTTCAGTATGTTGCTCTACTCTTTGTGGTTGTTCTACTTTTCCAATAAAATGCTTATAAGAATGTAGTTTTCTGAAATTCGTAGAAAACTGAAAATCACCAGCGTGCATAAAGGCCGAACCACTGGGATTTCCGTTGGCAGTAGCCATTGAGCGAACTGCAATACACCCCTGTGCGAAAGCTCCCATTGAGGATGAAATAATTGCCAGAGAAAGGAGAAGTTTTTTCATTTTTTTGAATATTTAAAAATATATTTCCAACAACACAAGTAATTGATTATAAGCACCTTATTAGCTCAAGACTCATCATCAAGTGCCTATTTGAGTTCTTTATTTTTTTCTGGAAAAGCCGACACGTGTTGCTCAATAATAAGCCATTTTCCAGCACGCTTTTCAAAAACAAATAAATAGCGAACTGGCTTTTTTTCTCGGCTACCGTCAGCAGCAGTTATATCAAAAATCCATGTTCCTGAGCAAGTAGCAACGTCGGAAAAAACACGGACTCTTTGGTCAGCATTCAAAACGGCCGTAGGTTTTTTATTGATAAGTACTTGCAAAAAAATCTTACGTTCGTCGGCGGTGCGTGCAGCATTGATGAAAGTCGGAAAGAAAACCGCATCACTGGCATATTGGGCCATGAGTGCGGGTAAATCTGCTTTTACCAAACCTTCATGCCATGCAGTTAGTTGCTGCTCTATTTCTTGTTTGGCTGTTATTTGTGAAAAAGCATTTGTCACAAACATCCAAAAGCATATTATCAGTATCAATTTTTTCATTTTCGGCAAAAAGAGGTAAAAGGGTACTCTTGCTCATTAGCATAAACATCTGACAAACAAGAATACCTCTATTGTACAAAGCAGTTTTAAATACTAATGTTTAATAACCCGACCCATCGGCCTTACCACGAGCAATAGCATATTCTCCAATTTTTTTACCATGTGCTAAACCCATTTCGCAATCAACTCGGAAGTGAATCAAACCATAAACTCTCGAATTAGATGCTTCGCTGGCTTTTGCGTTCAAATCGGCTGCTTTCGATGGAAAAATTGACCCGAGAACAGTAGCTGCTGCCGCCGAAAACGTTGAGTGTCCCGATGTATAAGAAGGGAAGTTTGGCAATCCTACAGAAGTCTTTAAACCAAACTGTTGTGGACGTGGTGTATAGTAGTAATATTTTGTCTCCCAACAAGCAATTCCTGCATCCATTAGGGCGGTGCTTACCAATGCCATTGTGCGAGCGGTAGCTACTTCGCTAAACTTGTTTTCGTGACAAAGATTAGCCGCTTCTCTACTCCAATGGCCTGGTGGAGTATAACTTCCTGCACCATCTGCCCAATAATTGGCAATACGAGCTTGCTCACGGGTTTGAGATTTATTGATTTTTTCGAGTTCTTCAAAGTCTTTTTGCCATTCGACCGAACCAACTACGTAAGGCATCACAGGGCGGATTTTTGCAAGCGTAGCTTTATCAAAATTCCAATTGGTAACTGCACCATAATTTGGCAACATCGGTGGGCGTGCTGGTGTTTCTTGGCTTACCCAATTGTTTTTAATACCACGAGCAACTGCCGCTTCAATTTGTCCAGCCACCAATGTTTGATTATTAGCGGCACTCATACCATCAACTTTAGCTTTTGCCATAATTTTTGCTGCAACAGCTTTCCCCAAAGCATCACCTGCCGTAACATCGCTCGGTACGTTTGTTCCTGCCCAAACTCTTGCGTTTTTAGCTTCGGCCAGTTTTGTATCTAAGTAAGGAACTTCTCCTGGAAACATCGCCACCAAAATGGTGTAAGAAGCAGCCGCCACAACGGCATCTTCTGATGGATAAGAAGGCAAATCTGAAACAGGTAATAATGGCCTAACGGACGCATCGTTTTTAGATGGTGCTTTGCGGTTGAACATATATTTATAATTCCAAGTCGAAACCAAAGCATCGTATTGAGCAACGCTCAAATAAGCCAACATTCGGGCTGTGTAGGGTGGATTTGCAAACGGAAATTTTGGGTCTGCTAAAGGATTAGCTGCATCTGGAACTGGATATTTGCCTTCGGCGTTCGCTGCTGGAGCAAGGTTGTAACGAGCAGCTAATTCACGAGCAATTTCGTTCCAACGATACACCGCTCCTGCTCCCCAATAAGCTACTGCGTCTTTATTAGCAGGCGTAAGAACAGGCATAATCTTGTTTTTCAACGAATCCAATTCTTGCAAATAAGCCGCATCGGTAGCAGCTTTTGGTGCTGCTACTGCCACTTCACTCGAAGAAGTCAAAATATATGTTTTCCAAGTACCTGCATTTTCATCTAATTTAGTCGGAATGTATGCTTCTTTTACAGGTTCTGTTACGGTTTTATCGCAAGAAAGAACAATAGCCCCCCACGTCCCCAACAAGGGGGCTATAATGATTGCTTTAAGTATATTTTTGTATATATTTTTCATTTTGATAATTCGATTTATTTTTCATTCACCATCGTAGCGACAAGACGACCGTCGCTCGGCAATACCCTATTTCTATTAGGAATTGATTATTTTTTAATTTTTGGATTCAATTGATACAATAAACCCACCGAAAAACTGGTTGCTTGACCAACATTGATACCATTTACGACTTTGGCAACTCTTACATTAAAGCCAATGTTTTTAGGTTGATATTTTCCGTAGAAACCTATGCTCGTAGATGTCATGTTATTAGTCGGGAAAGGCATATCATTGCGGCGGATATTATCGCCACCTACACACGTAAAATTCTCGGCAAAAAACTCTGCTTGGATTCGGCTACCATCTTTGATATAACCCAATCTAATTGCCGCATCAGTTGCGTTTGGTACGCTCACTTCGTTGGTATTATAGACTCGGTTATCAGCTTGGTAAGCATCACGGTCAACTTTGATTTTGCTGCGTAAAATGTAGCTTCCGTGAGCCGTCACGTAGATACCAGATTTGTGAGTATAATTGGCAATCAAGCGACCCGTAGCGGTTTTGGTTTGAAGTCCGATTGACATTGGAAGAAAATCTGGCACATAATTTCCCACAGGAATTGATGCACCTAAAACACTATGTAATGAAAACCCCTTCTCGTTTTTAACAAGTTGATATTTCAACCAAGCCGAAAAGTCCTGAATGCCTTTCTGTCCCATTAAATTTCCTGCACTGGTTTTAGTACTTACATACGGTAGAGCCACAATTGCATTTAGTTTATCGGTAATTCCGTAGGCTATCATTGGCATTACGCTCTGCGTGGTATGTGTGCCAATATTAAGGTTTTCACGCTTAAGAGTATTTTCCCAGTATTCTTTCCAACTACTATTATTGTATGATACCGCCAAACAAGCGGTCTTTTTGGGCATGTATATAACATCGTGCGGCATTTGGGCATACAACTTTGATGATAAGCCAATCAAAATGACGAATGCGTATTTAATAAAAGTTTTCATTTTTCCTTGGTAAAGTTTAAACATCTTAATAGGCAAATAATAGTATGATTTTTATTTTTTATTGATTTTTTTTAATTGACCCTACAAAGAAAATATAATTTATTTTATTTTCCAATTTTATGGAAAATAATTCCATAAAATTTTTCACACAATATCTCAATTGCTGTACCAAAAGCTAACCAAGCATTAAAATTAGACTAAATACATGCAAAATATTATCAAAAGGCGGCATTTTTAAAATATTTTAAATAATTATAGACTCTTGTTTGACTATATGAAGCCAATGTTTTAAACTAATAAACATACTCAATAAATTCCATTATTACGGAATTTATTGAGTATAAGATAAAAAACGTTGTGTATCAGATTAGATACACAACGCGTTTAGGCAAATCCATGAAAGAATATCGGAAATATTAATTTTTTGAATTTTGTATTCGGTTTTTACGAAAATAAAATCAAGTACTTAGTAATACAAAACTGCTTTTTAAATAAAATAACTGAAAAATCAGTTGTAAAACTGAAAAAATAGTTTTAAGTTTGTTTCATCATGGAAGAACTAACAAAAACCGAAGAACGCATCATGCAAATCATCTGGGATTTAGACCGATGTTTAGTGCGAGACATTATCGAAAAAATACCCGATGACCCAAAACCACCTTACAACACGATTTCGTCGGTGGTGCGGCTGCTCGAAAACAAGGGTTTTCTGAGCTACAAAGCTTATGGAAAAACCTACGAGTATTTTCCGATAATATCAAAAGAAGAATACGGACAGCGGAGTTTTAGAAAAGTATTTGCCAATTATTTCGATAATTCGGTAGAAAACCTACTCTCGTTTATGGCAAAAGAGGAAAATCTGACGGTGGAGGAGATTGAGAAGTTGAAGAACATCATAACCACCCCTAACCCCTAAAGGGGATAGAGGAAAAGTCAAAATATACACTAAACAAAATCCTTCACTCCCCTTCAGGGGTTGGGGGTGGTTTTATGGACTATCTACTCAAATCTACAATCTGCCTAACGGCCCTTTATGGTCTGTATTTTTTCGGGTTTCGCCGAATGAGTTTTCATGCCCTCAACAGATTTTATTTGCTCATTTCGTTGGCATTGAGCCTAACGATTCCCTTACTAAGCTACGAGCGAACAGAAATAGTTATACTTGAACCACAACCGATTCAAGAAACTACTTTTGCAGATGAAGAGATAAAGAAAAGTACTAATAATCAAGTATCTACAATTCAGCCACCTGCAATTATTAAAGAATCGCCCCAAGCAGAGATTGACTGGATTCAGATGCTAAATGTCATCTACTTAGTGGGTGTTGGAGTGATGTTTTTTCTGTTTTTAAAGAACATTTTGTCAATATTTTACGGCATCAAAAAAGCCAGTTCTTCGGCGGATTCAACTTCGCCCAGCCACCAAAATATAAAAAAATTAAAAATATTACTCACAAAAAAACAAAGTAACTCGTCATTTTTTAACTATGTATTTCTAAATCCCGATAAGCTAACTCCACACGAACAAGCCTTAATTATTGCCCACGAGAGCTTTCATGCACAACGTTTACACACGCTCGACTTACTGCTTTTGGGCATTTTGAAAGTTATTTTTTGGTTTAATCCGATTATTTATTTTTATCAAAAATCTTTGAAACAACTTCACGAATATGAGGTTGACGCTCTGATGTCAGCCACACACGACAGCCGAGAATATGCACATTTATTATTGAAGCTCAGCGTTGCACCCAATGCCATGCTTACCAATCAGTTTAGTACAAAACCGCTATTCGAACGAATCCAGTTTTTATTTAAAACACCAACAAAAAACATGAAAAAACTATTGTATTTTTTATCATTGCCGATTATAGCAGTCGGAGTTATGGCATTTGCTGAGGAGAAAGTTAATACTATCTATAAACAGAAAAATTCAGGTAAAATCATTCAGTCAATAGACGTTAAAAATGACATATCGAAAAATGATACATTAAAGAAAACAAAAATAGTATTAGATACTTTAACACAAGATTTTGTATCACAGAATGATTCTTCAAAATTTTGTCGGCCTATAAATTTTACCTTAAATCTTGAAAAAGTTGACAGTGTTACCATTATAGCAGAGGGGCAAATGTTGATAAAAGGCAAAGACTTCTTGACAAAAGATAATTCCATACTTTTAGATAAAAAATATGAAAAAAGAAAAGTAACTATCCGTGTACATTCATCTTACAACATTGGTGGGCCTGGAAGCTATTATTTATACCCAAATCTTACGAAATTAGAAAAAAACACCTATTTGATATTTGATAAGATAAAAACACTCCCAATTTTTACAACCAGTAGAGACAGTAAAATTATGCCTCAATTTACTCTCTCATCAAAACTACCCAAAACACCTACACCATTTTCAAATATTGCTAAAAATCAAGACACCCTCCGCACGATTTTAGAAACAAATAAACTTGGGGAAAATCCTTTGGTAATTATTAATCGAGTTGAATACCCTTCAAGTATTCTATATCGAATTAACCCAGAAGCAATTGATAGCCAAGATATCTCCTCTCAAAAAGATAAAAATACCGTTTTATTTTATGGAGAAAAAGCAAAAGATGGCTGCATAGAAAAAAAAAAAAAAAAAGGTATAGACATTTTCTTGAAAGATAACGAAAAGCGTAAATCTATTCTCGAAAATGTAGCAAAACAAATACAAGAATCTCAGAAGCGTGTTAAAAGAGAATTTACAAAAGAAGCAGATGGAGAATATGAAAAAATCAGCATTATGCGGCTTAATAGCGATAAATTCCATGCTTCGGTTAAATTCCCGAAAGGTAGCACTGCACTATTTATTCTTGACGGCGAGATAGTTAATGAAAAAGAGGTTGCTAACTCTAATAAAGTTTTTGTTAGTGTAAGAGCAAGTAGTCAATCTGATAAGGATATTATGGAAAAATTTGGAGAAGAGTTAAAAAAGTATGATACTTATTTTGTTATAAAAACCAAACAAGATTAAACTTTAACCGAGCATAATACACTAAAAACGAACAGAGTCTAAATATAACGTATGATGAAAAAATAAAGTTTTATCGGCTTTTGGTGGCAGACTCTCACAAATTTGATTTTTTAATATCTACCAAATTTCTTAAATTGCTATGATAAAATAATAGACAATCCGAAATAATTCCAAATTTACGGAAATAAATAAGAAGCAATTCCTTACAGAATGGAAAATAGATTTGGCAAGAATCTCAGAATTTTACGAAAGCAACAAAAAATAACTTTAGAAAAGCTCGGCGAAAGCCTAAAAATAAGCAAAAGTGCTATTTCCGACTACGAAATTGGAAAAACCTTCCCTCCTTTAGATGTCTGCGATTTAATTAGCGACTATTTCGGAATTAATATTGATGACTTGAAAAATTCCGACTTCTCGGAATTTACTGAAGAGCAACTCCAAAACCTACTTCATTCAAAAAATAAAACAAAGTTAAACAAAGAATTAAGCGAAGATTTCAGCAGCGAAAAACGTCAACTCGAATTTCATAATAAACTACTAAGCCAACAAATCGAAGGGCTACAAATTCAGCTTAAACTGACAAAACAAATTGTAGAAAGTAAAGATTCTGAAATAAAATCGTTACAGATTCAGGTTAGACTTTTGGAAGAAAAACTACATGGCTAAAACCTGCAAGGTTTGCAAAAACGGAGTCATCAAGAGCTTGCAGGTTTTCAGAGCGAACTCGGGTCATTAAATGGCTTTGCATTTATACTTTCTTTCTTAGTTTCAATTAAATCATTAATAAATTGGCTCGTTTCTTCAATACTTTCATGCTGACCAGAAAGTTTTTTCACTAAATTCAATAAATGAGCCTGAGTTTGTAAAATCACATCCAATTGCACTTGATTTTGCACAATTTGCTTCTGATTTCTAACAATATTTATCTGATTATTGACAATAATTTCTTGATTACGAATAATCGTTGTTTGATTATGAATCACAACCTCGTGGTTATCGGCATTTTGCTGCTGATTCTGAATCATAATGTCATAGTTTTCTACAATTCGTCCTTGCATTTCTTTCAAAAAGTCTTGCTCGGCCAATAGTTTTTCAAGAATCTCCTCAATATTTTTCATTAGAATGTTATTAATTGCACTTAAATTTGTGAACTATACAAAAGTAACACATTTTTCTATGTCCGTCGAAAAAACCACTAAAAACAAAATCCCTTATTTATACTTTGCTTTCGTGGTAATTGTGCTATCCTGCTGGGGATTTTACGTGACCTCAACCGATAGTTTTTATGTCTTTGCCAAACATTGGGCGGCCGTACTAACCATGATTTTTGGAGCATTTATTGCAGGCTCCAGCCCTGAAGGAAGTGCGGCAATCGCTTATCCTGTTTTTACGCTTTTGCTCAAAATCGAACCTTCGGTAGCACGTAATTTCGCTTTTGCTATTCAAAGCATCGGTATGACCTCAGCCTCCTTATTAATCTTAGGACTAAAAATAAAAGTTGACTGGAATTACATCAAGTACGTAACATTTGGTGGAATTTTCGGACTCATTTTCGGCACTTATTACATAGTGCCACTTATTTCGCCACCATTGGCAAAGTTATTTTTTGTATCACTTTGGCTCAGTTTTGGTTTGGTTTTATGGTATGAAAACACAAAAACGCAGCGTGAAGTTTTTGATAAAATTCAAAATTTCATGCGTGCGGATATGGCAAGATTAGTGTTTTTTGGGCTTATCGGTGGCATGATTTCATCACTCTTCGGTACAGGAATCAATATTTTCACTTTTTGTTTAATGACAATTTATTATAAAATCGACGAAAAAGTAGCTGTACCTTCATCGGTTATCATCATGACGCTCGAAACGCTTCTTGGCTTTTTTATTCACGGAGCAGTCATTGGCGATTTTCAACAAGAAGCGTTTGAAATGTGGCTGGCATGTATTCCGTTTGTGGCTTTTTTTGCTCCACTCGGTTCATTTGTCATTAGTAAATTACCTCGTAAAGCCATTGCAACTTTCCTCTATATTATTCTGATTGTGCAGTTTATTGGAGCCATGTGGGTACTAAAACCATCGCTTCCACACTTAGGTCTTTCGGCAGTTACACTCGTAGCTGGGCTGGCTACTTTTGCTTATTTGGCACGAATAAAGAAAAATATATAAAACTGATAATCAGCTATTTATATAAAAACCTATGAACTGCGGACTATTTTAATAATACCAATATTGCACATCTGCCCAATTAATTGATGTTGAGAACGATAGTTGCAGTAAATTCAAGAAACGCATGTCTTGTTTTTTGTTTCTGACCAACGATTGAAAACCATAACCCACTTCAATTCGGTTTTTGCCTGTTGTATAACCCAAACCAATGTTCGACCAGTTTTCTGATAATAAAAGTCCATTTTTTGAGCTAACAGGGCCATTTGTTGCTCCTTTCAAATACAAAAACACTTCGTTAGAAGCCAAAGCATAAATACCCTTTTTAGATTTTTTTGTATCGTATAATGGATAATTCAAACCCAGTTGATAACGAAAAATAGAGGCATCGGAGCGAACATTGGTTTGTAAATTTAATGGGCTACGCCACTCTAAACGTCCACGATTATTGGTCGTTAATTTCCCAATTTTATAATTATAGGCCATTTGTAGGACAATCCGATTTTCGTTTTCTCGTAAACCAAAAATATCGTGTCGGCCAAAAGCATAACCGCCACCCACATTTAATTTATCGCTCAGTTTATAGTTGAGCAACAAATGTGGAATAAAATGTGCATGCCCTGCTGGAAAACTCTTCTCTCCTATTTTGAGCGTGGAAGCATTCACTACTGACAAAACATGTAGGTTATAGCTAAGTTTGGGTGTGATTCGGCCCGTTTGAGAATAATTGGTCGCAATGCCTCGTAGATGCAAATCTTGTGAATTTGCTTGCATGGTTATAAGGAAAGCCATTGCGAAGAACGTTAGTTTCTTCATGGTTGATTATTTTGAAGAAGCTATTTCAAATCTTGTGCCAAAAAAATTGAATGAACTGTAACACAACTGCGTAGGCAGTCCGATTTCAAAATTGTGTATCTACCAAAAGAACAGTTTTGAAAATTGTTCTACCAATCAATCAACCTTCGGCAATGAAATATTCATTTTTACAGCAATAAGCCTTATTCCAAAAATGGTCAGAATCGTGAGGATTTCAATAATTTGTGCAGACATATTGAGCTTTTGTAATAAAAAAAAGGCAATTCCGCCTAAAATACAGGCCGTAGCATAGATTTCTTTTCGGAAAAGTGTTGGAATTTCGTTAAGCAAAATATCTCGAATCACGCCACCAAAACAAGCCGTAATCGTACCTAAAATCAGACAAGAAGGAATATCCAGCTGAATCGCAATACCTTCTTGGATTCCTCGGAGTGTAAAAAATCCAAGTCCTAATGAATCGAAAAAAGTTAGGGTTTTATCCAATTTTTCGATGCGGTTATTAAACAAAATCGTGATGAGCGTCACACCAGCAATGAGCAACACAATCGAAGAATCAAGAATCCATCTAACGGGTAAATGTCCAATCAAAATATCACGAATAGTCCCCCCCCCAACCGATGTCACGAAAGCCATTACGGCCAGCCCAAACACGTCAAGTTTTTTACGAATTCCTGCCAAAGCACCCGATGCCGCAAAAGCAATTGTTCCACCAATATTGATAAAAGTATAAAATTCCACTGTACCTTTGTTTTTTTCGGAACAAAAATAGTACAAAATGTGTCATTTTGATTATGTACTGAGTAAATTGCACTATGCGTATAAGTCAAGAAACAGTTCAACAGATTTTACAAGCGGCCGACGTAACAGAAGTTATTGGCGAATATGTTTCTCTCAAAAAACGGGGAGCAAACATGATGGCCTGTTGTCCTTTTCATAACGAAAAAACGCCTTCGTTCTATGTTTCGCCAGCTAAGGGTATTTATAAGTGTTTTGGCTGCGGTAAAGCGGGCGACTCGGTGCGTTTTGTAATGGATATAGAAGGTATAGGCTATCCCGAAGCTCTCAAGCATTTGGCTAAAAAATATGGTATTGAAGTAGCCGAAAAAGAAGTAACCAACGAAGAGCAACAAGCCCAAAACGAAAAGGAAAGTCTTTATATAGTATTAGATTTTGCCAATAAATATTACCAAGACCAACTTTGGAAGAGCACCGAAGGACAAAGTATCGGGCAGAGTTATTTTAAAGAACGTGGTTTTAATCATACCACTATTCAGCGATTTGAGCTGGGTTATAGCCCCGATGGATGGGATGCGTTTACGAAACACGCCATAAAAAACGGTTTTTCGGTTGATATTCTTGAAAAAGCAGGACTTTCGATTGTAAAAGAAGGCAAAGAACCCATTGATAGATTTAGAGGGCGAGTCATTTTTCCGATTCATAATGTAGGTGGAAAACCCATTGCATTTGGAGCAAGGATTCTGAAAAAAGACCCAAATGCACCTAAATATCTAAACTCACCCGAAACGGCCGTTTATCACAAAAGTTACATCGTTTATGGTATTCAGCAAGCCAAAAATCCGATTCGTGTAGAAGATAATTGTTATTTAGTAGAAGGTTATACCGATGTGGTTTCCTTGAGCCAATCGGGTGTGGAAAATGTGGTGGCTTCTTCGGGAACATCGCTCACCAAAGAGCAAATACAACTTATTAGGCGTTTCACGAACAATATCACGGTCCTTTACGATGGCGACGCTGCAGGTATCAAAGCCTCCTTGCGTGGAATCGATATTATTTTAGAAGAAGGACTAAACGTAAAAGCCGTAGTTTTTCCCGATGGCGACGACCCCGATAGCTTTATACAGAAAGTTGGTAGTCAGGCATTTAAAGAATACGTTCAGCGAACTCAAAAAGATTTTATTCGTTTTAAAACCGAGATTTCACTCAAAGATGTTGGCCATGACCCAATCAAGCGAGCGGAAGTAATTAAAGAATTGGTTGAAACCATTTCTAAGATTCCTGATTCAATCAAACGTTCGGTTTTTTATCAAGAAGTGGCCAACTTGATGGGTATCGAAGAGCACATCTTGATTACGGAAGGCAACAAAATTTCGCTCAAAAAAGTAAACGACGCCGAAAAAGACCGTCAACGTCAAAATCGAGTTCAGCCTCAGCAAGTGGGCGATTTAGATGTTTTGGTTGAGCGTCCAGAAGTTTCGCCCAGCTCCCCTGTCGAAAGAACTGAGGCTCAACGCTCGGCAGTTTCCTATCAAGAAGAAGAATGTATCAGGCTTTTGGTTTGCTATGGCACGCACGTTTTAGACCGAAATGTGGTTGATAATATTGATTTTACGTTGACTGATTATGTTTTCAACGAAATCAGAGATATGGTTTTTGAAACGCCAACGTATCAGAAAATTTTAACAATTTTCAGAGATTTTTATGAACGACATCAAGTTCCCGATACTTCTCATTTTACGAGCCATCAAGATACTGAAATTCAGCAGCAGGTTATTAATTGGCTTTCAACGCCGCACCAATTAAGCGAAAATTGGGTAAAAAAAGATATTTATATCCCATCAGAAACTGATAAATTGGCAGATTTGGCTTATACGAACGTACTAAGACTAAAAAAGGCTCGTTATGAAGCTGACATGACGAAATTATCGAATCAACTTTTGGAAGCCCAAACCTACGAAGAACAAGACCAAATTTTGGTTCAATTAATGCAACTCAAAGAGGTAATTAAAAAAATTGCAGGTTTGCTCGGAACAGTTGTACAGGGGTGAAAAAGTCCACAGTCAGTAATCATCAACACTCCACCGAATTTTTCATTGCCGCCAGCTAAAGTAGACGGATGAGGATAGTTACTGTTCAAATTGACTTTAGTCAAAATAGATGTTTAGCCTTAATAATGTTTTGAAGATATAATAATGCAAATAGATATAACAACCATAGATTTTCTACCTGAACTTGAATTTCAGACCTCTCGCAGTGGTGGGCCTGGTGGGCAGAATGTAAATAAAGTAGAAACAAAAGTAGAGCTGAGATTTAATATTGCCACTTCTACCCTACTGACTGATGAACAAAAAGCAAGGCTTCTTGAGAAACTCCAAAGTCAGTTAGTGCAGGAAACAGTTTTAGCAATTACGGCACAAGAAAAACGTAGTCAATTACAAAATAAAGAGCTGGTTATTAAGAAGTTCTATAAAATTTTGGAAAAAGCTTTCTACGAAAACAAAAAACGGATTCCGTCAAAAACACCTAAAGCAGTTGTGGAAAAACGCCTAAAAACTAAGAAAATTGATAGCGAAAAGAAATCTCTTCGTAGTCAGAAAATTGAATTTTGATGTTGATTACAACCTTTACAGACCCAAAACTGTCTTTTTGAGCATAACCTCAATGGCCAAACACACAATGCGGATATTCATTCTCTGTTCAATCATCGTTTGTACGCTTAGTTCGTGCGATTGGTTCGGCAAAAAGCCTGTAACTCCTACAGAAACAATTCCTGATTTTGAAACTACGCCCAAAAGTTCGCTATTGCCAAACAATATCGCCAACGAAGCATCGGGCGTTGCTGATAGTAGAAGTATGCCTGGAAATGTGTGGGTACAAGAAGACGGCGATAACCCAAATTTACTTCATCAGTTTTCACATTCGGGCGAATATAAAGGCAATATTCAGATGCCTTTTCCAAACCGTGACTGGGAAGACATCAGCATTGGCGTTGGCCCCGAAAACGGCAAAAACTATATTTACATAGCTGAAATTGGCGATAACAATGCCGCCTACAACAACCAATATTACATTTATCGCTTTTTAGAACCACAATCGCTTGCTGAAAAAGTTACTAATTTTGATAGAATCTCTTTTCAGTATCCCGATGGCAGCCGAGATGCCGAATGTATTTTGCTTGACCCTGCTACAAAAGATATTTACATCGTTACGAAACGAGAATTTAATGTCAGAATTTATCAATTGCCCTATCCGCAATCAACAACAGAAATGCAGACAGCTAAATTCGTACAAGCAATTCCATTCCTAATCATTACAAGTGGTGGGATTTCGAGCGATGGCAAAGAAATTGTACTCAAAAATTATGATGCGATTTACTATTGGTACAGAAAGACAGGTGAAAGCATAGCCACTACACTTTCACGTAATCGAGATAAATTACTTCCTTACACAAAAGAGCCTCAGGGCGAGGGTTTTTGCTTCGATAGAAACAATAAAGGATACTTTACAAATAGCGAAAGACCCGATGGGGCAACCGAGCTAACTTATTTGTATTATTATGCGAAAAAGTAAAAGTTATTTTTCGGTAATCTGCGTGGCTATTTGGTAAAACATACTGCTACCAATTTCGAGCAATTCATCAGGGAAATCGAAGGTTGAACTGTGCAGAGGTGATTGATTAATACCCGAACCAATGCCAAACATCGCCCCTTTGTATTTTTTTGTAAAAAGCCCAAAATCTTCACCAAACTCAAATGGCTTTTCGAGGTCGAGAATATCAAGCTTTTGAGTTTTTGCCGCAGCTTTTATTACATTATAGGCCGTAATATTATTGTTATTGGCATTAAATGTTTCAAGCCATTGGGTCGAAAGCTCAAGTTTGTACTTGCTGGCAATAGTACCGACTTTTTGTAAAATTTGCTCCTTCTTGGCATCAAATCGTTCATTTTCCCACGTACGGAAAGTATATCCGATAGTTGCCTTTCCTGCTGATGTTCCATAGGCTTTTTCGCCCATTTCAATATGAATTGGTGTTGCTACGAAAAAATCTGCACTTGATTTATCGGAATTATTTAATGAATCGAAATACGGCACGATTTCGGCAATTGCCAAAGCAGGATTGATACCTTTCGATGGCTCGGCGGCATGGCTTGTTTTGCCAGTTAATTCAAAAACTCCACTTTCTACACAAGGAGTAAAAAGACCTTTTTTTGCAATGATTGTGCCTATCGGAAAGCCCGCAAAATTATGATAAGCAAACGCATAATCTATCTTGAATTGCGTAAAAATACCCGACTCGATGGCATCTTTTGCTCCTGCACCAATTTCTTCGGCAGATTGGAAAAACAACAAAATTTTACCTCTTTTTAAAGGATTTTCCATTAATTTCTGAGCAAAACGAAACATTGTGGCTGCGTGCCCATCGTGTCCGCACTTATGTGAAACCCCTGTTTGAGTAGAACGATGAGCAAAACGATTGTCTTCTTGAATCGGCAACGCATCTAATTCGCAACGAAAAAGAATCGTTGGTCCGCTTTCCATGCCATCGACTTCAGCCAAGACAGAATACATCGAAAATCCTTGATGAATTTTCGTGATACCCAGCTTCTTCAACTCCGAAATTACATACGAACTGGTTTTTTTTTCAAACGTTGAAAGTTCGGGATTTGCATGAATATGATGACGAAATTCGGTGGCAGTAGTCATGTTTTTCTGAGAAAATGCGTTAAGGCGTGCCATCATCGCAATAATTAATAATAGGTATTTCAAAGTATAATTATGTTTAAATCAAGTACAATATTAACCAAAGCTTTCTTTAAAACAAAAAAAGGTCAATAAGCGAAACGCTCATTGACCTTTTCATTTTTAGCAGTAAACTCTTATTTAAAAGCCTTCATTTTGCCCGATGATTGCATCTGATTTACTTTTTTCATCATGCTTCTCATTTGGTCGAATTGCTTCAAAAGATTATTTACTTGCACAATATCGGTTCCGCTACCTGCGGCAATTCTTTTCTTACGGCTACCATCAATAATATCAGGTTTTTCACGCTCTTTCGGAGTCATTGATTTAATAATGGCCTCAATTGGCTTAAATGAATCGTTGCTAATGTCAATGTCTTTAATTTGTGAGCCAACCCCTGGAATCATGCCCATCAAATCTTTGATATTACCCATTTTCTTGATTTGCTCCAATTGGGTCAAAAAGTCGGTCAAATCAAACTTATTCTCACGCATTTTTTTGTTTAAACGGCGAGATTCATCTTCATCGAACGCTTGTTGAGCTCTTTCTACGAGGGAAATCACGTCACCCATGCCCAAAATTCTACTCGCCATACGGTCAGGGTAGAAAATATCAAGAGCATCCATTTTTTCACCCGTCGAAATAAACTTGATTGGCTTGTTTACAACAGCTTTGATTGAAAGAGCTGCACCACCACGAGAATCACCATCGAGTTTGGTTAACACTACGCCATCAAAATCAAGTCTTTCGTTGAAGGTCTTGGCAGTATTTACAGCATCTTGACCCGTCATGGAGTCAACCACAAATAAAATTTCGCTCGGTGTGATGGCTTTCTTGATTTCTTCCACCTCTTTCATCATCACCTCATCAACAGCTAAACGCCCCGCTGTATCGACGATTACTACGCTTTTTCCGTGAGATTTGGCGTAAGCGAGTGCATTTTTAGCGATACTTACGGCATCTTTGTTTTCTGGCTCGGCAAAAACTTCTACGCCAATTTGCTCACCCAATACTTGCAATTGCGTGATGGCCGCAGGGCGGTACACATCGCAGGCAACTAACAATACTTGGCGGCCTTGTTTTTTGATGTAAGAAGCAAATTTACCTGAAAAAGTAGTTTTACCCGAACCTTGCAAACCAGCAATCAAAACCACGGCTGGCGAGCCTTTTAGATTGACACTCTGGGCTTGTCCGCCCATCAAATCCATCAATTCTTCTTGTACGATTTTTACGAATAATTGCCCAGGTTCAACCGCAATCATCACTTTGCGGTCGATGGCTTTTTCACGTACACGGTCGGTTACGTCTTTGGCAACTTTATAGTTTACGTCGGCATCCATCAAAGCACGTCTCACTTCTTTGACGGTCGATGCTACGTTAATATCGGTAATTCGGCCTTGCCCCTTGAGGGTTTTGATGGCCTTATTTAGCTTATCACTTAAATTTTCAAACATTTTTTAAATTTTTGATTTCCTTACTTTAATAGTACGAAGCAAAGTACAAATAGAATTTATTCGCAAAGTTACTGATTTTAAGGATAAATTTTTAATCAATTTTATGAATTTGCTACATATCGGTTGTGTGATATAAAACAATTCTCGCAATTTAGAAAATTGCTCTACTCATTCAAGCATTTTTTCGAGTGTATTAATATTCCGAATGGTAGTGGTGCTTTTGTATTTTGATTTAGCCGTAATTTTAGCAAAAGGAGTATCCAAACTTTTTCCTTTCGGCACTTTCCAATAAAGCACTATATTTCCTTTGTTTATTTCTTCTTCTAAATTTTCTGAAATGGCTGCTAATTCTTCAAAAACAGGTTCGCTTTCCACAAAAATTATGTAAGCGTGATTGGCCTCATCCTGCTCGAATGGATAGTTTGCCACAATTTCTGCCAAAACATCAAAGTCATAAAGCAACACATATGCCTGATAATGAAACATCTCTGTAAGTCCTTTTTCAAGAATTGCTTTAATTTCTGAAATATCTTTCTCCGATTCAAAAACTACATTTCCTGTTTGTAGAAAAGTTTCGGCCTTTTGAAAGCCCAGACGGTGAAAGGCATTTTCCAAATCAGGCATTTTGATTCGGATATTCCCGACGTTTATTCCTCTCAAAAAAGCAATGTATTTTTTCATGATTTACTGGTTTGAAATTATTTCCCCGAAGGAACAGCCAATACTTCATTTTCTTTCACAGGAACGCCAAAATTCGGTGTTCCGTCAGCATTCCACGTAAACTTTTGCATGCGTGGTGAGCGGAATTTCCCACAACCTTGATTGGGTTCAGAATTGGCATGATACAAAATCCAATCTTCTTTGCCATCGGGCGATTTGAAGAATGAATTATGCCCTGGTGCAAAAACTTTATTTTCAGGCGATTGTTTGAACAATGGTTCGGGCGATTTTTTCCAACTATTTGGATTCAACAAATCGGCACTGGCATCGGCTGTGAGCATTCCGAGAGCATAAAAATCTGTCCAGCAGCCACTTGCTGAGTAAATAATGAAAAGTTTTTTGCCGTGTTTCAATATTTGTGGGCCTTCGTTTACGTTTACGTGTTTAAGAGTTGGTTCGTTTAAATCGCCGTGCTTTTCCCAATCAAAATCTGAGCCAGATATTTTCGAGCGTCCACCCGTAATCGTCCATGGGTTTTTCATTTTGGCAATATAAATATTTTGTTGGCCGTTTTTATCTCCTTCCCAACCCGACCAAATCATGTATAATTGACCACGATGTTCAAAAACATCACCATCAATTGCCCATTTATCGGTCGATTCGTCAGCAACTTTTCCTTTAAATGTCCAATCGCCTTTCATGGGGTCAAGCGACGGGTTTTCGAGTACATATATTCGGTGATGATTATTATCTCCATCATCACCCGCAAAATACATATACCATTTACCCTTAATGAAATGGATTTCGGGAGCCCATAATTCCTTTGAATACATCGTGCCAGCAGGCGGTGTCCAGATTGTCTTCGACTCGGCATTTTTCAAATCTGCCAAATTTTTGGTTTTCCAAATCGTTAGCTTGTTTTGTTGTGTGTGCGTATAATAATAATATCCGTCTTTGTAAAAACTATACGGGTCAGCTCCTGACGGTAATAATGGATTAGTAAAAGTAGCGGAGTTTTGAGCAAATAGAGCATTGATAAACATCAAGGCAAGGCATACGCTCAGTGCATTTTTTTTCATAGGGTGTTTTGTTTGATAGAATGGATTTTGCAAAACTACTCAAAAACAAAACAGGAACATAACGATTGCTATGCTCCTGTTTATCTATGAAAACAATGCTGTTTTTACTGCTTCTTCAACGTACGCAAATACTCCACTAAATCAACCACTTCTTGCTTTTGTAGTGGGAATTTCGGCATTAATGACTCTTCGTTTTCTTCCATCGAAACAATATCTGCACGCTTGAAAGCAGTTGGGTTTGTGCTACCTATTTGTTTGACGTTTACATCATTTTCGGTTTTACTCAAAATCATTCCTTCTACTTCTGTGCCATCTTTGAGCTTGAGTTTATAACCTTCATAACCAAAACTAATACCTTGACTTGGATTGATAATAGCCGAATAAAGAGCCGTTTTAGACAATTTACTGCCGATTTCGGTCAATGCAGGACCAAAATTAACGCCCTCACCTTTCACCTGATGACAAGCCGTACAATACATCTTAAACACTTTTTGTCCACTCGCTACATTGCCTACACCTTTGGCAAGTTCGTTAATGTCGCCCAGTTCTTTGTCCATTTCAGTGCCAAACATTTTCATAGCATCGGTACGAATATCGCTGTGCCATGTTCCCAACAAAATCTTCTTGGCAATCGGCATTACTTCTTCCGACACCTTATTGGCTTTTACTAAATTCCACAAGATTTCTTCGCTATTCCAGCCGTACATGGCATACATGGCTTGGTTACGTACGCCTTTGCTGAGGTTTTTATTATTAAATAACGTTACTAAATAATCGGTTACAGGTTTTTCGTCAACGCTACCGTAAACACCAATTGCTTTACGCACAATGTCTTCATCTTTATCTTGAGTTAGCTTTTGAAACTCGCCCAAACCATTCATTTTTATTTGAATTTTGGCTGCTTCTCCTCCCAAAACCGAATCTTTCATTGCCATTTCGGTTAAGCGGCCAACTTGGTCTTTCAGTTCGTAGCGTTTTACTAAATCCAGATAATCGGTCGGATTTTTTATGCCATTCAGCACCTTTGGTAAAAGGCTCTTAAACATGACATCTTGCTTAGCACTTGCCACATCTAAATGCTTGAAAACCAAAGTCATAACATCGCTCGTTGCATTTCCACCATCAAGCATTCCGAGCAAAATCTTTGTTTTCTCTGGGTTACTTTGGAAGTCGAAAGCACGGAAATAACGCAAATTATCTTTGCTTGATTTTGCCAATTCGGCCAAACGGAAAATATTATCTGTTGAGCGACTACGCCACACTAAGTCTTTAGCAGCGGCATCGTTTCTCCACTTTTCTCCCGTTTTTGCTAAATAACTCGCAAAAAAAGCGTCCCACTGATTATCAGCCGAAATACCGAGTGCTTCTAAGTACCATCTGTCTTTGCCATCATACTGACTTGCCAAAGTTGCCCAAATATCAGCAGCGGCCGAGGAATTTTTATGACGAATGGCTAAAGCAACTTCACGACGCACTTGTGCAGATGGGTCGGTAGCAAGTTTTTGAAGCAATGCAGTATTATCAGTGCTTAGTCCACGAGATAAACGAATGGTTGTAATACGAATGTCTTCGTCAGCATCATTGGCGGCTTCTTGTAGGTATTTTGTACCTTTTCCGTTAATTTTACCCAACAGCCACAAGGCTCTCGCACGCATTCTTGAATCATCATCTTTCCATAATTTCAAAAGTGCTTCTTCGGCTTTTTCTTGCATTGAGTTAAGCTTTGTCCAAGCCAAATAACGTACGGCTACATTGGCATTTTGGAGAGCTTCAATACAACCTTCGGCAGTTTCAAAATCAAATTTTGGTACCGAATAAGCCTCGCCTTTTGGAGCAATTCTATAAATACGCCCCCGAAGCGAATCGCCCATGGCATGTCCACCCACACCTGGGTCGTACCAGTCTGCTACGAAAATTGAGCCATCGGGAGCGGTTGTGACATCTGATGGGCGGAACCATTGGTCACGCTTCGAACCATCTAAAATATTATTGATAGTTGCCGTAAAACCAGCACCATTTTTAGTGACAGGGTACGAACGCACAATACTTGGCCCAGCATCGCAGTGAATAACTTGGTTTTGGTATTTTTCTGGCAAAAGTTTTCCTTCATACACAATCATGCCCGTTGGCGAGCCAGCACCCGTTTGAAGTAAGTTTGGCACAACACCTGGGTCGTTTAAGTGCCAGTGACGTAGTGGAATTTCTTGCTCCCAGTTGGTGCGACGTTCTTGCCAGCTTGCTCCTGTCATTTCATCTTTGTAGCCATAATTGCCATAGTCCATTACGTAATTGATACGCACACCTTTGTTGCCATCATCATCATTATCTGACTGCCACATGCGGCCGTAAGAATCAAGAGCTACTTCATAATTATTACGGAAATTATGCCCCAAAATCTCTACGTTTGAGCCATCAATATCGCATCTAAAAACTTTTCCTTGCTTGTACGTAGAAAATGGTCGGCCTAAATCATCAGTTAGTTCTTTGCCGTTTTTATCGCTGAGGGTTTGTACTTCATTACCCCCATTGAAATAGAGTTTTCCATCAGGTCCGAACGTAAAAGCATGAATGGCATGGTCATGCTGAACGCCCTTCAAACCAGTGAAAATAACTTCTTTTTTATCGGCTTTACCATCGTTGTTTTCGTCAGTAAATAGAAACACATTCGGCGAACAAGAAACGATTACTTTATTGCCTAAAACCGAAATTCCGAGGGCTGAATTGATGTCTTCTCCTTGATAGAAAACGGTACTTTTATCGGCTTTCCCATCTTGATTGGTATCTTCCATAATCAAGATTCTATCCCCCTTTTTATTGTACGGATTCTTCGGATTTAGTTTGTTTCTGTAATTATACCCTTCACAAATCCAGACTCTCCCCTTGGCATCAATGTCCATATTTGTTGGGTTCATCATCATTGGCTCTGATGCAAAAAGCGTCACCTCCAAATCAGGGTCGGCCAGTTGAATACCATCAATTGCGTGTTCTACCTTGCGTTTTTCGTCGTCGGTCAGTTTAGAATAACTTTCGTCAGAAAGTGTTTTTTGGGTTTGCTTACAGGCAAAAACCACAAGGAGCATAAAGACTGAAAAAATGACTGATTTTTTCATTTTGTGTATAATTAGTTGAATTTTCTTAAGAATATACGAATTTACACAATAAGTGTAAATTTGACAAATAACTTTGATTTGTTTCAACATCGGCAAGGCTTCGAGCCTTG
>JAIYBU010000128.1 GCA_027488335.1 Cytophagaceae bacterium | reverse complement strand
TCAACTTCAATTGCTTTTGTCAAATCATTGGTCGCATCTTTTTGGTTGCCGAGTTTGCTATTGCAAAAACCTCTACCATAAAATGCACGTATATTTTTAGGGTCAAGTTGAATCGCTTTATCGTAATCGTTCATCGCTTCACGGAAAAGCTCAATTTTGGTTTTCGCAAAACCACGATTGAAATACGATTCACTATCTTCTGGATTTAACTTTACGGCTTCATCGAAGTCTTTAATTGCTCCCGAAAAATCATTGATTTTCAAGCGACTAAAACCTCTACTTGCATACGATTGTGAACGTTTAGGGTTCATATCAATCGACTTTGTAAAATCTGAAATACTTCCTTGATAATCTTCTAAGCGAGATTTACATGCTCCACGAGAAAAATACGCTTGGTATTTTTTATCATCTTCGGTATTAAGTTCTACAACTTTAGAGAAATCTTGTATCGCACGGCGATAATCCAACAACTTAGCTCTTGTCATACCACGATACAAGAAAGCCAAGGCATCTTCTGGGTTCAGTTCTATCGTACGGTTATAATCTTGCAAAGCTGAACGGTGGTCATCTTGGTCGCTTTTACTTTTTCCACGATACAAATAAGCCAAAGCATTTTTTGAATCAAGGTCAATCGTGCGGTCAAAATCTAAGATTGCCCCACGATGGTCTTTCAGTTGTTGCTTTGCCAAACCACGATTATAATAACTCGTAGAATTTTCGGGATTCATTGCAATAGCAGTGCTATATGCTTGCGAGGCACCAATGTAGTCGCCTGCTTTACTTTTATTAACACCAATATCAAAAAATTCAGATGCTGTTTGTTGGGCATTTGCCTGCATACCACAAACAGTCAAACAGATTGATAAAAAGGGTAAGAATACTTTCTTCATAAGATTTTTAGAAAATTTAAAATCACGTATTGACATGAAATTATAAAAAATTTACTTTTAAGTTGTGAAACATTACACTAAATTTTATTTAGCAAAGATAAATTTTATGCCTGTTTACTCAATGTTTTTTAGCAAAAAGTTTTTGTTAAACAGACTTTTTGCTACCGATTAATAATTTTATCCAAATAGCTTGCCAATTTCTTTTTTTTTACCAATTTTACGTAAAATTATTTTTTAAATCAAAAATAGTTTACTTACGTAGCTAAAAAAACTAATTTCATGAAATCACTGCGTCTTTTAGCAAGTGTGGCCATCTCTTTGTCTGTACTTGTTGCTTGTAATTCTTCAAAAAGTACCACTCAAAAAGAAACCTCAAAACGCAAAAAAGACCCTGTTGCGGCTGAAGCTGCCGTAAAAATTGGCAATATGCTTGACCTTCTGGCAACCGATTTGATTGGTGCATCGGGACAAAAAGCCGAAATTGTTCGCACAGCAGACGGTATCAATATTACATTTCAACCTGATTTTTATTTTGAATCAAGTTCTGAGCAATTAAATCCTGATGCTAAAGGTGTATTAGATGATATTTCGAGCGTTTTGAGCCGTTATCCTTACACAGAAATTTTCATTGAAGGTCACGCTGATAGTAGCGGCAATCAGTGGAATAATAAAAAACTTTCGGAACAAAGAGCTAAAATGGTGGCATTATATTTTAAAGAACACAATGTAACAGCCGATAGACTGGCAATTGCGGGCTACGGTGCAACTCGTCCAATTGAAAGCAATAGTACTCCCGAAGGACGACGTAGGAATCGTAGAGTTTTAGTTAAAATCAGAGCAAATGAACAGAAATTTTTAGCATCTCAACCAGCTAATTCAGGCAGTAAATAACAATAAGGGGCAAAGATTTTAGAATCTTTGCCCCTTATTCCATTAAGCGAATAGCTGAGTAAGTCCGAATCCTAATACAAAAGCCAATGTAGAAAGTGCCATTTGTTTGAGCATCGGGTCAGGATTTGGCAATCGAGAAACCTTAAATCCATTTATAAAGAACAATGGAAAACAAATGATATACTGAAAATTGTTTTCACCCTGTAAAAAACTGAATATTAATACGCTAATCATTCCTAAACTGAGTAACAACCAGTGGTAAATTATTGCGTTTTGCTTGCCCAGTCTTGAAGGAATTGTCTTTTTTCCTGCACGAGTATCTGACTCTATATCTCGAATGTTATTAATATTTAATACCCCAGTAGCGAAAAGCCCGCAACTTAAAGCGGGCAAAATATTTATCCAATCAAAGGTTTTTGTAAATAGATAATTACTACCCAAAACGCCTACTAAACCAAAGAAAATCAATACCGAAATATCGCCTAAACCTGCATAACCATAAGGTTTTCTGCCTGCTGTATAAGTGTATGCGGCCAACATTGAAAGCAATCCAAGTCCTAAAAATCCCCAAAAAGCTCGCATTGAAGCATCTTTAAATGAAAAATATAATAAGCCGATGCCAAATACCAAACAAAGAACAGCTAAAACATAAATGCCACTGAGCATTTGTTTGGGCGTAATTGCACCTGACTGTACGGCACGCTGCGGCCCAACTCTTCCTGCTAAATCTGCACCATTTTGTGTATCGCCGTAATCATTTGCAAAATTTGATAATACCTGCAAAGCAATCGTTGTAAGGCAGCATAAAGAAAAAATCAGCCAGTCGAACTGACCAACTGATGCCGCTAAAAAACTTCCCATAAAAATACTCGCCAGTGCCAAAGGGAGTGTACGTGGGCGAGCCGCCGAAAGCCAATGTTTCATAATAATAAAATGTATGAATGAGCGAATGATAGAATATTAAAGTCAAAATGAATATATTTTTTTCATTTTTTCAAACATTCTGAACGGGCGGCGTACCGCTTCACTCATTTTCTTTAAATGCCTACTGCTTTTTTGAATTCGGGTGAATTTGGTTTCACGCCCGAAGCAAAGAAATGAGAAACTTCACCTTTTTCGTTAATGACATATTTACAAAAATTCCATGTTGGTTCTTTGTCATTCCAGCCATTCAAATCTTTTTTGCTTAACCACTTATACAAGGGGTGCTGGTCGCTTCCAACAACACTTATTTTTTCAAGCATTTGGAAAGTTACACCATAGTTTTTCTGACAAAAAGTAGCAATCTCTTTATTACTTCCAGGTTCTTGACCACCAAAATTATTGGCTGGAACACCCAAAACTACAATTTTATCACCATGCTCCTTGTGAAATGCTTGCCAATCGGCATATTGTGGCGTATAACCGCACTCCGAAGCAGTATTGACAACTACCACTTTTTTACCTTTATATTTTGAAAAATCTATGGTTTCTTTGCCATCAAGAGACTTCAAACTGAAGTCATAAAACGAACCCTTTGCCATTACATTTACTGGTTTTACAGATACCATTTTCTTGTCAGAAAAAAGCATTTTGATTAAACGAAAACTCATAAGACTTGTCAGTGTTAAGATAGAAACTGTTGCAAAAACGATTTTCCTTTTCATAGTCATAATTTGGTTACATAAATAATTACATCCGTGTCGGGACTTGTATTCCTAATAACCCCATAGCTTTACTAATTGTTTCGGCAACTGCTTTTATTAACGAAAGTCTAAATTGTTGTTTATCGTTATCGGTTTCGTTCATAATCGAAACTTCGGCATAAAACTGATTGAATGTTTTGGCCAATTCATAGACATAATTGGCAATTACGGCTGGCGAGTACTCATCTCCTGCCTTCTTTACAGCAGTTGGGTACTCGTTCAAAAGATAAATTAATTCTGATTCAGGTTTCAATAAATCAACGGCCTTTACTTGCTGATTTATTGAAACGCTTAATGATGCAGCCTTACGCAAAATCGAGCAAATACGTGCGTGTGTATATTGAATGAACGGCCCCGTATTTCCCTGAAAATCAATTGATTCAGCTGGGTTAAAGAGCATCCTCTTCTTCGGTTCAACTTTTAATAAGAAGTATTTCAAAGCACCCAAAGCCAACATCTGGAAGAGATTTTCAGCTTCTTCTTTACTAAAACCCTCAATTTTACCTCGTTCACGAGTAGTTTCGGCGGCGGTTTCTATCATTTCAGCAACCAACTCATCGGCATCAACTACGGTTCCTTCACGAGACTTCATTTTTCCAGAAGGTAAATCGACCATGCCATAACTTAGGTGATAACAACCATCGGCATACGCTCGACCGAGTTTTTTCATAATGGCAAAAAGTACCTGAAAATGATAATCTTGCTCATTGCCCACAACCCAAATCGACTTATCATTGTGGTAATCGTTGAACTTTAAATCGGTTGTACCTAAGTCTTGTGTGATATAAACCGAAGTCCCATCGGCACGAAGCACCAGTTTTTCGTCGAGTCCTTCTTCTTTCAAATCAATCCAAACACTACCATTTTCTTTTTTGAAGAAAATACCATTTTTCAAACCTTCTTCCACCACATCTTTACCAAGCAAATAAGTATTTGATTCGTAGTAAACTTTATCAAACGAAACCCCTATTTTTTTGTAAGTTTCGGCAAAGCCTTCAAAAACCCAATCGTTCATTTTTCTCCACAAAGCCATTGTTTCGACATCGCCTTGCTCCCATTTTTGTAACATTTCTTGGGTTTCGAGCATCAATGGAGCAATTTTCTTGGCTTCTTCTTCGGTTTTGCCTTCGGCCATTAATTGCGAGATTTCAGCTTTGTAGGCCTTATCAAACTCTACATAAAATTTACCCGCCAAATGGTCGCCTTTGATTCCTAATGATTCGGGTGTTGCTCCATCGCCAAACTTTTGATAGGCCAACATCGACTTACAAATATGTACACCACGGTCATTAACCAAGCACGTTTTGGCTACATCAAAGCCCCCTGCGGCTAAAATATTAGAAACCGCTGCTCCCAAAAAATTATTACGTAAATGCCCCAAGTGCAAAGGTTTGTTGGTATTTGGCGAAGAAAACTCGACCATTACTGATTGACCATTCGATGGTAAAACACCAAAATTATCGTTTGCTAAAATAGCATTGAGGGTATCAATCCAAACTGAATCATTCAAAACAATATTCAAAAAGCCTTGAACCACATTAAAACTGCTCACAAAATCGTTGTTATCTTTAATGTGTTGACCGATAGCATTACCCAATTCAGCAGGATTTTTTCGGAGCGATTTCACCAACGGAAATACCACATAGGTGTAATTCCCCTCAAAATCTTTCTTAGTTGGCTGCAAAACCCCTTCTTCTTCTATCTGATATAATGCCAAAAGTGCTTCTTGTATGGCTTTTTTTAATGATTGCTCGATATTCATGAATTCTTCTACTATTTTTATAATAATCAAGTTATAAACTTGTTCTACTCGACTGCAAAAGTACAGTTTTTTTGAGAGAAAAACGTTAAGTTATTTGGAAATAAGCATATACAAAAGCTAACTTTACTACTACTAACCTCCATCTATTATGAAAAAATATGTACTTTTACTATTATTATCTATTGTAAATTATACTACATACGGGCAGCGACCCAGCCCAACTCAAGAAGCTATTGCCGCGGTTGCTCAATTATCACCCAAAACCAGTTTAGTACCCAAAAGCCATATTAAACAAGGTGGTCATTTAGCCAAAGAAGATAGTATATTTAGACCATTCCAACAAAATCGTATCATTCCGATGGGGGCGAGTGGTACTGTTATGTCTGACCTTACTTCTGACGAAAAATTCACTTACGTTCACACAGAAGGATACGATAAAAATATCAAGAATATCTGGCAAAATGATTTTAAAATAGAGTCGAAATATGACTACATTGGTGAACAAACAGATTCGCTTTTCCATTACGTACTTTTCAATCGTTTTCTGCCGAAAAATAAAGTCTTTTTACTAAGAACTTCTATCCGAACAGGAATACAGGAAAAAATTGAAGGTACATTGCCCGAAGGAATCAGAATGTTTACTTTCAGAATCGTCAACGAAGATTGCTTTATTGCATGTAAATACAGAGAGCGTCCTGTTGTCATGATTTTTCATGTAAAAGATGGCACATTTAAGGTTTTACCCAATCTGCTCGACCGAAATGCCCAATTTCTGTCGCTTTATGCCGACAATGAAAGTTTCACAACTATCTTGAAGCAATATAAAGGCGGTGCATTATTAATAAAGAAGTATTCAAAAGAAGGGAATTTACTGAGTAGTTATATCATTCCGAACAACAAGAAACAATTCAACGAAGCAAAAACCGTCAGAATCGGTGAAAAGCTCATGGTTATTGGTACATATACTAAGGGGCTAAGTTTTCGAGTTAGGGGCTTATATGCCGCTTGTCTCGACGAGAACTTTTCTCCAGAAAAAGTAAAATACACCGATTTTACTGAATTTAAAGGAATTTTAAACAAAAAGCAACAAGCTCCTCCCTACGCCATTGTTCATCAGCTCAAACTGCTCAACGATGGCATCATGTGTGTATTCGATTTTTTTGAAGCAGCCATTTCTAATCAAGAATACACAGGTAAAATCAAGTATCAATATAGCATGGTTTGTAAACTCGACCAAGAAGCTAATTTTGTTTGGAATTCAATCATTGCCTTAGATGGTTTTACGAATTTCATTTATACACAACGATTACGCACCCAAACTACAAGTAAAATTGACATTTTGGAATCGAACGTAAAGCCTGCGATGCAATTCTTGATAAATAAAAATAGAATAATGGGAGCTTGCCAAATGGGCAATGCAATTTATACCAACCTACTCGACTCCGAGACTGGAGAAGTGGTGGCCAAAGGTGTGTATGAAGAACTTGGTAATGAACAAATCACGGGCTTTTTACCATGGTTCGATGAAAACTTTTTGGTTTGGGGCCGTGAACGCCGAAACCTACTCGCCCGTCCTACCTTATATATGCGTAAGATAAAAGTGGTGGAGAAAACAAACTTTTAATGAGACAATGACTAATTGTTTGAATAAAATCTAAGTACACACATAAAAACTACTAAACTCTCCCATATTTTTACGTTATTTGTCTTAAATTTATATCCAATAATATTTGGTTGCGAATCTTATGTTTTATCCACTAATGTTCGCTTATTCTATCATTCACTCATTATATTATGCTGCAATCAATGACTGGTTTTGGCTCGGCAACTGTCGAGAACACCAAAATCGCTGTAACTGTCGAAATTAAATCGTTAAACTCTAAGTTTTTTGATATTTATTGCCGAATTCCACGCACATATTCAGAAAGAGAAATCGAAATAAGAAATATTCTTACCGCCGAACTTGAACGTGGCAAAGTAGAGTTTACGATGAATGTAGTGCCTAAAGATGAATCTGGTGCTGCTACGGTCGTGAACCGTCCGCTAATCAAGGCCTATTTCAAAGACCTAAAAGCAACTGCCAACGAGCTGGGTTTTGAGCCAAGCCCAACCGAATTATTGCGTATGGCTTCCATGATGCCCAATGCGTATAATACCGATTCGTTGAGTGAAGTTGATGCTAAAGCGGAGTGGGATTTAATGAAAAGTGCAATCAGTCAAGCCATTGCGAAGTGTAAAGAATTCCGCACGCAAGAAGGTAGCAATACGGCAGCTAAATTTGAAGAATACATACAAAGTATTGCAACGCTCCTTTCGCAAGTAGAAGAGCAAGACCCCAAACGTATTCCCGTAGTGCGTGAGCGTATTGAAAAAGCAGTAAGCGAGTGGTCGTCGAGCGAAACTTTTGATAAGAATCGTTTTGAACAAGAATTGATTTATTACGTAGAGAAGTTTGATATTTCGGAAGAAAAAGTACGTCTAAAAAACCATTTAGAATATTTCGTACAAGAATTGAAAATTGCTTCAAATGGTAAAAAACTCAACTTTATTGCCCAAGAAATTGGCCGTGAAGTAAATACCATAGGCTCAAAAGCTAATGATTCGGTCATTCAACGATTAGTAGTGCAGATGAAAGACGAACTGGAGAAAATCAAAGAACAAACAATGAATATTGTTTAGTTTTAATCATTAATACTGAACGATTGGTGATTGATTTTGGATTTCAAATAGGATTATTTAATGCAGAAATCATACATACAATTTGCCCTATTCTGAAAAATTGACTAATTTTACAGTTGTTACCAAAGAAAATATTGTTTTTTTGGACAATTCCAATATTTTTTATAACCAAAATACCTAATACTTACAAGTTTTAACTTATGAGCCAAATTGTTAGAGTACACGCAAGACAAATTCTCGATTCAAGAGGAAATCCTACTATCGAAGTTGATATTTTAACTGATAACGGTTATTTAGGACGTGCCGCTGTGCCATCAGGTGCATCGACAGGTGTTCACGAAGCCGTTGAGTTACGTGACGATGATTCAAAAGTGTATCAAGGCAAAGGTGTTTTGAAAGCAGTTAAGAATGTAAACGAAACTATCGCTTCTGAACTTTTGGGAGCAAATGTTTTCGAACAAAACTTGATTGACCAAATCATGATTGACCTCGATGGCACACCAAATAAAGGAAACTTAGGTGCAAATGCTATCTTAGGTGTTTCGTTGGCAGTTGCTAAAGCAGCCGCTTTTGAAGCAGGTTTGTCGTTGTTCCGCTACTTAGGTGGTGTAAACGCCAACACGTTGCCAGTTCCGATGATGAACATCTTAAATGGTGGTTCTCACGCCGACAATTCAATTGATTTCCAAGAGTTTATGGTAATGCCAGCAAAAGCTGAGTCATTCTCGCACGCTCTACAAATGGGAACTGATATTTTCCATACATTGAAAAAAGTATTGAAATCGAAGGGCTATTCGACAAACGTTGGTGATGAAGGTGGTTTTGCACCAAACATCAAATCGAACGAAGAAGCTATCGAAATCGTATTGCAATCAATTGAGAAAGCTGGGGGCAAAGGAGGTGAAGATGTTTTCATTGCTATGGATGCTGCGGCTTCTGAATTCTATGATGCAAAAACTGGTCTTTACACATTCAAAAAATCAGATGGCAAGCAATTAAATTCTGCTGAAATGGCTGCTTATTGGGCTACTTGGGTGGAAAAATATCCGATTATTTCAATCGAAGATGGTATGGCAGAAGACGATTGGGCTGGTTGGGCTGAGCAAACTCGCTTAATTGGTAGCAAATGCCAATTAGTTGGTGACGATTTATTCGTAACAAACGTGAAACGTTTACAAGAAGGTATTGACAAAGGAATCGCTAATGCTATTTTGGTAAAAGTAAACCAAATTGGTTCATTAACTGAAACAATCAATGCCGTAAACTTAGCTCATAAAAACAAATACAAGAGCATCATGTCGCACCGTTCGGGCGAAACTGAAGACGCAACAATCGCTGACTTGGCAGTGGCATTAAACACTGGTCAAATCAAAACTGGTTCGGCTTCACGTTCTGACCGTATGGCTAAATACAACCAATTACTTCGTATCGAAGAAGAATTAGGTTCGGCGGCTACTTTCCCAGGATTGAAGTTCTAAACCCCCGCCCTTAAAGGGGAGTAAAATATTAGAAGCGTTGAACAAATATTGTTCAACGCTTTTTTTGTTTTTTTTGTAAAAACACCTACTTTTGAGCTACAATCGTGCTTTAAAACCTCCTACAATGAAAATATACGTACCAAAATTCGTACATAAATACCGTTTTTATGTACTTACTCTTGCAGGTCTGCTTATTTGGGTGATATTCTTTGATGGCAGCAATCTCATCGCTCAATTTCGACTTCTACAAAAACTCTCTGATTTAGAAAATCAACAAGAATATTACGTAGAAGAACTCAAAAAAGTAAAAGAAGAAGAACGTGAGGTAATGGGAAATCATAAATCAATGGAGAAGTTTGCCCGAGAAAAATATCTGATGAAAAAAACGGGTGAGACAGTTTTTGTAATAGTCGATGAGGATAACAAGTCTATTGAAGAAGAGAACGACGAAGATAAATAATCAGGTTTTTATAAATAAAATCGCCTCTGCTGAAAACTCAACAGAGGCGATTTTTAGTTATTTCAAGCTTACTTTAAAGTAGTAATCCATTTTGCAATTTTCAATGCTTCATCTTTCGGAACATTCGATAAAGCAGCCATCGGTGGATAACCTTCCCAGTTTTTAGGGTTTGGTTTGTAGATTAGCTCTACGATTTGCTCAGGCTTATATTTTTTCTTTTTCATTACCTCTACATAAGCAGGCCCAACCAAACGTGTATCAGGTCTATGACAAGCTAAACATGTATTTTTTTGAAGTAATTTTTCAATATCTGGTGGAATTTTTGTTTGTGCTTTTGATACTGATGCAATGCCAAGTACAACCGCAACGGTCAGGAGTGATTTTTTCATTTTACTATGTGCTTTTAAAAATTTATTAAATCGAACCGCAGATGCGTCGGACTGCCGAAACAGTCGTAATTCGAATCCATCTGCTAAATTCGTAAACAAAACGTAAGAATGAAAGTATTTGTTGAATTTTTAGAAGAATATTTTGTTAACGAAACGTTAAATGAAATTGTATAGAAAAAACACAGATAAAAAATCCACAAATAATAGTGATAATTAGTTGACAGTTAATGAATTATAGAGAAATATTATGAAATTTGTAAAAAACTAAGCATAAAACTATCTTTGCAATCGTTGATAATTTTGATAGTCTGCTAAAATTGCATACTTTCGCTACTTACAACAAAAAAACAACTCAATTAGAGCAAAAAACAGTGATTATTTCAAAGAAAATGTTTTTCACTCAAGATGTGTCATCTCGTAAATCGTACTTCATTACCTCATTATTGCAATTTGGTACACTGCTATTAATTTTTTTTTCGACCGAAACCGTTTCTGCCCAAACCAAAATCCAGTGGGCAAGCAAAGTTCTGGGATTTTCATCTGAAAGAGTCGAAGCCAATAATCCTGGTCCACAATATAGAGCAGTGCAGGTGTTGGGTAGCCCCAACAAACTGCCACAAAAAGGAGAAAGTGCGTGTGCGTGGTCGTCGGCAGAAGCTGATACTTATGCAGAAGAATACATAAAAGTTGGTTTTGAAAATCCAGTTAGAATCAAACAAGTTTCTATTGCCGAAAACTGGGGTGCGGGAGCGGTTGTGCGAGTTTTGGCGTATGATTCTACCGACAGAGAATTTATTATTCACGAAAATAAAGAAGATAATCCAACCGAAAAAGGCAGGATGTGGAATATCATCATTCCACAGACTGAATATCGAGTTTTTGCCATTAAATTAATTGTTGCTCCCGCCAAAATCCCTGGTTATAATCAAATAGATGCCATCGGCATTTCAGAAATTGATTTGCCTTTTGAAGCAAAAATAAATCTCGCAAAAGATATTCCGAAAGAAATCATTAAGGAAAATCTGGGAAAAAGTATAAATTCTAAATATGAGGAGGTTGCTCCTGTAATTACTCCAGATGGTAGAACATTATACTTTACGAGAGATGGACACGATTTAAATGCAGGTAAATATAAAAGACAAGACGTTTGGTTTTCAACACTCAATAATGATGGGACATGGACAGAAGCTATCAATTTAAAAAATCCCATAAATGATGATAATGACAACGCAGCAACAACGATTTCAGCAGATGGGAAAGCACTTTATTTAATAAATATCTATTCACCCGATGGAACATTAAGAAAAGGACTTTCAAAATCATCAAAAAAATTAAACTTATGGCAATTACCCAAAGAAGTAAAAATTGATGATTTTTACAATTACATGAGTACCAATGAATTTTCAATTTCTCCAAATGGAAAAGTTTTAGTGTTATCATGCCGAAGAAAAGATAGCAAAGGAGAAAAAGATTTATATGTTTCATTTCTGAAAAATGATGATACATGGAGTAAGCCAGTAAATATGGGAAACATCAACACTGCTGAAAACGAAGGAGCTCCATTCATTGCAGCAGATTCTAAAATACTTTACTTTTCAACAAAAGGATTCCCTGGATATGGAAATAATGACATCTTTTTAACTCGGAGATTAGATAGCACTTGGACTAATTGGAGTGAACCCGAAAATCTTGGTGATTTAATCAATACTCCAAAATGGGATGGATATTTTACTATACCTGCTTCGGGTGAGTATGCGTATCTTAGTTCTGAGGAAAAATCTCTTGGATTCAATGATATTTTTCGTATCAAACTTTTCCCGTCAATCAAACCAGACCCTGTAGCGATTATTTCGGGAACGGTATTGAATGCCCTTGATAAAAGGGCAATTTCGGCCGAAGTGGTCATGGAATTATTGAATGATAGCACAGGAACAGATAAAATCGTGGCCGAATTTGACCCCGAAACTGGCGAATATAAAATGGTTGTTCCGCTCAAAAAAGCCTATAGTTTGAATGCCTCAAAGAAAGGATTCATTAGTATCAGCGAAAGCCTTGACTTAACAAAAGACCGCCGATTTAGAGAAATAAAGAAGAATATCAACTTGATTCCAGTAAAAGAAGGGCAAACAATGGTTTTGAATAACCTATTCTTTAATCAAAGTAAATTTGATATTTTGCCCGCTTCGTATCCTGAACTCAACCGAATTATCGAATTGATGCAAGAGTACCCAACAATGCAAGTTATCATTGAAGGGCATACTGATGGCAGTGATGAAAATATGATGCTCAACGTAAAACTTTCGCAAGACCGAGCCAACGAAGTAAAAAAGTATTTGGTAGAAAAAGGTCTAATCGAAGCCAAAAGGATTCAGACCAAAGGTTGGGGACAGTCGAAACCAATTGCGAGTAATGCCACCGAAGAAACCCGTAAAAAAAATCGTAGAGTTGAATTTACGATTCTTAAACTTTAAGTATTTCTCATTTATTTATTCATTTCAAGTGCTAAATCTTTCTACCAAAAATATACTTGCTACCTTACTAATTTTATTTCCGATTACAGTATTTTACGTGGTTTTTCAGAAATATGCGGTAAATATTCCACACTGGGACGACTTCGCTATCCGAAATACTTTGGCAAAAATGCTGGAAACAGATTCGTTTTCAGAAAAAATAAAATTACTATTTTCGCAACACAACGAGCATCGAATTCTACTGACTCGACTTTCAGCATGGGCTATCTATCTTTTACAAGGAACACTCAACTTAAAGAGTTTGATGTTTATTGGTTTTTTGGCCTTAGTTGGTCTGCTCATTATTCTTTTTCAAGTCTCAAAAAAATACAGCTCTTCCCTACTCGCATTTGTGCCTGTACCATATATTCTTTTTAATATAGGATTATTTGAAAACACCTTTTGGGGAATGGCTTCGGTGCAGAATTTTGGCGTGATTTTTTTCGCTTTTCTGACATTTTATTGGCTTGTCTTTTCCATCGAAAACCCATACAAAAACTATTTCTATTTGGCACTTTTTTCGTGCCTAATTGGCGTTTTTACGAGTAGTAATGGCATTATTATTCCACTCATCGGTTGCCTTGTTTTGCTTGTTCAACAACGAAAACAGCACTTTTTAGTATGGTTAGGTTGTTCTGCTCTCTACATATATGGTTTTTTCTTTAATTTCCACAAAAACCCTGACAATGTAGTAAAAACAGATTTTTCTGATTATAAAACTATCATAAAAGGGCTTTTTGCTACCTTCGGAAGCGTGCTTGATTCTTCGGCAATTGCACCCGACAAACACTTAGATTTGGCAATGGCTCTTGGTCTATTTTTGTTGATTTTTGTTTGTTTATTTGCCTATGAAGTCATCTTCAAAAAATACAATTTGACTCAACGTACAAATGACTTATTTCTATTGGCTTGTTTAGCATTTATTGGCATTACGAGTATTGGAATTGTAATTGCTCGAGTTTCGTACGGTATTGAGATTTTAATCACAAGTAAGTATAAAATTTACTCAGTTTTGAGTCTTATCATTTTCTACCTTGTGGCACATAAGATGCTGGCTGAAAGGTATAAAAACAATTTTGTTCAGTTGGCTATTTTTGTTAGCGTTGTATTTAACTTCTATACGTACATTGCTGATTATCAAAGCATTAAATACATAAATCAAGAGCGAATTACTGACCAATTTAAGCAACAACACAGTGAAAAATCTTTTCCAACACAGGGAATCATGCAAGTTTTGCAGCAGCCTGAGAAGGTGTTTTATGATTCAATCATTGATGAAATGAAACAAGTAAAAGATAGTACGCTAAAAAATCTAAACGTTGAAACACAGACTGAGAATCTTGTCTTGACACTTCAAAAAACTGGCAAAAGAATAGACTTAACAAATGCCGAATCAGGATTATATTTTATACTAAAATCTAATAATAACATCTATTTATTCCCTTCCTATATTAAGCCTTTGGGAATGAAGGCTTTTCTCGAACGTGATTTTATACTAAACAATCGACTCAAAATTGATAACTTTACAGCGATAATCAGTCAATTATATATCAAATCAGGTAACTATCGCATCGGTACGGTACAGGTCGAGAACAATTCAAAAAAGGTTTCTTGGAGCACACAAACGATTGATATTAAGCAAGTTGAAAAAGAAAAGCCAAAACAAAATTGGTAACTTAACTATTAGATAATGACACAAAACACTACAAATACTTCTTATTTGAGGCAACTCGATGGGCTCCGTTTTCTGGCCGTAACAATGGTTTTGATTGACCATTGGTCGGGCGATGCTTTACAGTTTCCGATAAGTTATTTAGGGGTTTGTCTATTTTTTGTGCTGAGTGGTTTTCTAATTACTCGAATCTTATTACAGGCTCGTCAAAAAGACGAAAGTTTGGAGCGTTCACATACGTTTTCGTTGAAACAATTCTATATTCGTCGAACCGTTAGAATTTTTCCAATTTATTATCTCACTATTTTAGCTTTGTTTATTTGGAATGTTGAGCCTGTTCGAGAAAAAATTTGGTGGTATCTTACTTATACAACAAATATCTACATCGCTATCAAGCAAACGTGGATGGGTTCGAGCGACCACCTTTGGTCGTTGGCCGTTGAAGAACAATTCTATTTGTTTTTTCCTTTTATAGTTTTCTTTTTATCGGCTCGTTCGCTGCCTAAAATTCTCGTTGGGTTTATTGCTTTATCGGTCGGACTTCGCTTATTTTTCTACCTAAACGGCACTGCTTGGATGACCCCCTATGTGCTAATGCCTACATGCTTAGATGCCTTCGGTATCGGTGGATTATTTGCCTATTTCTATTTCCATAAAAATGAGGCTGTAAAGAAGATTGTAACCAACAAGGTTTGGTTGCTGGTAAGTTTGCTTTTATACGTTGGAATTGTACTTTGGGGAAAACAGTTTCCTGACGGACATAACATTATCACCGTAGTTTTTCTACGTCTTTTTGAGTCGTTTTTCTCATTATTCATGGTCGGAAATGCTGTTTATGGCTTTGACGGAATAACGAAGAACATATTAGAAAACAAAATAACTGTTTATCTCGGGCGAATCAGTTATGGTATTTATATCTACCACAAATTTATCTATAATCATTACCATAATTCGCCGTCAAACCCAGTGGTGAAGATATTGAATAAGCTGCCGATGATTGATGAAAATATGGTTTTAAAAATCATTTTTCTTTATGCTGTTACGGTATTGGTTTCAACTGTTTCGTGGTATCTGATTGAAAAGCCGATTAATAAATGGAAAGATAAATTTAGTTATTAAACCCTACTTCAGTATTTTTTTAACAGAAACCTTCTGACCATCTAAAACCCTCAGAAAATACATTCCTTTGTGTAAAGTAGTTACATCCATCAAAATTGTTTCGACTGTAACTCCTTGTTTTTCAAAACGTTGCAATGTTCGTCCTTGATTATCAAGTAAGTCGATTTTTATTGCTCGTTGCTGGCTTTGCAATGGAAAAGCAACATTTACAATATCTTCGACTGGATTTGGAAAAATCAATACCTGAAAAGTCTGTTCGGGTATATTCTCAACATCAGTCACTACATAGCCATTTAATCCATTAATTTGCCAGCCCATTTCATTGAGACAATTGAGTAATAATTCACCAGGATTATGATTTACTTCAGCGGCTCTCACACTCGGCGACATCAACGAATTTGCTGTTCCCACAGTATAGGTACTTTCATCGAAATGTGAAAAGCTTGAACCACTCTTAAACGGCGAAGGAGCATAAAGACGAGGAAGACTACTGGCAAAGGTTGGATTTTTCAAGCCAAAATACAAAGCATTACTGGTAAGAGAAGTTTTTAAGTCGGTTGAAGGATTTCCATAAACTCCTGTATTGGTAAGTTTTACTTTCTTAGAATCTTGCATAAAAATATCAAATACATACGCACTACCCGACTGACCATATAAACCTTGTGTATCCGTAACACTCATCGATGATGAAAAACCAAGTCCATGTGCAATTTCGTGCAGTAAAACCGTAATCATATCATATTTCCCTACCTGAGCTTTGGCATCAGTCCCATAATACCAATTGATGTTGGCATTGAGCGTAACAGTCATATCAAAATCACCCGAATTTAGTTCTTTACCCGAAAGAGCCTCTGCCAATGGTGTTGGATACCAAACGTTGGTGTACGGTAAATTAGGAATATTTGCACTACTTCTATAAATTCGAGTTGCACCTGTTTCGGCCAAAACAGTATTGGTCATCGTCTTTGACCAAGTAGCTTTTACACGAATCGTTTGGGTAGAAATTAGATATTTTTCCCAAATAGCCACTGCATACTCAAAAGGGACTTTAGCTTGCTCAGGAAAATCAATATAAGTGACTTCAATATTCGATGTTGCGGCTAAACGACTACTGGCCGAGATAAATTCTTGGGCAGGAATTTCGGTGAAACTATTTTGCTCGGATAAATAACAAACAACAGGCACGGCAGGCATTGAATCTTGGGAAAAACTCATTTGCTGAAAAAGTGAAACTGAGATAATTGTTAGTATAAATCGCATTGCAGAATAGTTATTGACCGACAAATCTACTTATATAGACGAAATAATGATTCAAAAGATTGCATAAAAACAAAAAACTCCCCACTTTCGAGGGGAGCCAACCACTTTTCTTACGATTGGTGGTCTTTCTAAAAACCTTCAATTACCAATTTTCATCAATAAAAGAAGACATTGTGACACTCGTCTTTCCTAACAAATTTAGATTAGAACCCTTTCACAAATGAGTTGTAGCCCAGATTCTCCATTTTCTTTTGAGTATCTTCGGCGTTCGCTTTATCTTCAAACAAGCCATAAACTACTCGATAAACCATTGGTTTATCGGCCGATTTACTTACTTGAATAAATATCTTTTCAATTTCCGCATCACCATTTCTAACCAATTTCGCCGCAAAATCTTTAGCAGCTTTTAGTTGTCCGAAAGCGGCAATTTGTAAACCAAAACCCGAAAGGTCTTTCATTTTACCATTCAAATCATATACATGATTCATATCAAAACCTTCCAATTTTGTAGTTTCAATCTCTACTTCTTTTTCTTTTACAGTTTTCTTAAAAGTAGGGGTAGCTGAAGTACTTACAGAAGCATCAGCCGAAGCCCAAAATCGCTCAACTTCGTCATCGCCCTGAATCTCTTGTACTTTTACTTTTGCTTTGCCCGATTTCGCTCCTATCTCATCCATTGCACTTTTCGAGATATTCGCCATCGTGTTCGTATCACCAGATTTTACACGGTCGTTGATTCTTACCACAACTGATTTTCCGTTTTCGGTGTTAGTCAACTTTACTTTCTTATTGAAAGAAATCGAGGTATTTTCCTCTTTCACAGCAGATGTTTTGCCAATTCCGAGGTCATCAGCTAAACTGGCAGTTACTTCTTGAGCTTGACTTTTGATAGCAATAGTTGTAAGTACAGCTCCGAGTAAATAAATAAAGTGTGCTTTCATAGTAATTGTATTTTTATGGTAATGTGTGTTTTTAAACGAATCTTCCCTTGTTTCGATTTATGATTAAGCGGTATCAAATAGCGTGCCAATTCATTTAAAGGTATAAAAAAAACTCAAACACTACCGAATAATCAATTTCTGGATGATTATTTGATAAACTTCTTGCAAATGAATAATAAGAGTTGTTAGATTTGGTCACAGCTACAAATCCAAAACTTAAAATCATCCAACAATGAAAAAACTATACACTACTTTTGCTGTTACGTTTCTTCTTAATTTATTTGCTGGTCTGCACTGGTCTTTTGCAAATGAAAACCTACCAAAAGAGACTTTGCCCACTTCAAGGCCCAAGCCAGTTTTAAAGGCACCATTTAAACCTTTACCATTTAAAGCCCTTTTACCAAACGTTGAATTATATGAGTTCAATCCTAAAGCATACACTTTTTATAAAATTGTAGGTCTCAAACCTATTTGGGTAGGAAAAGATTGGCAGACGGTGACAAACGACCCCGTAAAGTTTACCCTCACACCAAGTAAGTCAACGGCAATGCTCGGTGAAGAAATAGAATTGACGCTAACGGCTGAATTGCTCGATATTTCACCCCGCTTACTTTTCACACTCGAAGAGCTACGTAATTACACTATAAAAGTAATTCTCCCACAAGATTTTATCCAAACGGGTGGCACATACCTAAATTTTGCCACTGGTACACTTACCCCCGCAACCCCTAAACATACATATACCATCAAAGGTCGGTATTTGGATAAACCAGCACTTGATGATTGCTTTAAAGTTTTACGAAAGCTTAATGATGAAATTTTTGTTCTTAAAAACACTACCTGCATTAATCTTATTGATATTGACTCTTCTAATTCAAGTGTTGAACAGGTGAATTATTCTACAAGAGAAGTTTTAACAGGAATAGATACAAGTAAAATCAATATAAATTCTTTTGCTGCAAGAGGGCTATATGAAATTGCATCTTTTGGCAGTAAAAATGAAACGTTTTACTATAACTGTAAGAGCGATGGAAGTTTACCTGTTCTAAATATTCAGAGTACAAACTATGGAGAAATTACATCGAAACAGGGGAGCGTAAAGATAAAAGTAACATTTTTAAACTCTGATAATACAACCCAAATACATGAAAGTAGCAACGGCTTTGTCGGATACCCATTCCCAAATCTATCAATTAAGGTAACTATACAACTTGAGATTTATAGTGGGTTAAATAATTCAGGTACGCTACTTAATACGAAATCGCAAGAAATAATTGTCAATCGTGGTCCTTGTCCATTAGATAACACTCTCAAAATCTCCACCAACGAAACCTCACTTTGCCCAGGAGCATCGACAATATTAACTGCTACGACTAATTGCACAGCAGCAAATATATCATGGCAAAAAGATGGTGCAGCTTATGGGCTAAACGGAGCAACTACAAGCGTTAACTCGTCTGGTACATATAAAGCCGTATGTAATAACCCTGCAATGGTTTCTAATACAATTACGGTGAATGTATCAAATACGCCAACTGCCCCAAATATCAAAACAAACAAGAATAGTATCACTCCAGGGGAATTTGCCACACTAACCGCCATCAATTGCCAAGGCACGGTGGTTTGGAAAGGACCAAATAACTTTGAAGATACGGGCGATGAAATAAGTGTTGGCAAGCCTGGCAATTATCAAGGTCTTTGTCGCTCAAATTGTAATGGCAATGTCAATGAGAGTACGTTGTCAGCAATAGTTAGTATTTCATTGCTCCCACTACGCCTTGAAGCTGATAAATACGAAAAATATGCTAACGAAACAGCCCTGATTTCGGCGTTTGGCTGTAACAATGGGTATATTTCTTGGAAAGTAAATGGTCAACCATTGCCCCAATCAGATAATCCACTAACTGCATATTCGGCGGGTGTTTATTCTGCCCAATGTCGTAGCTTCAACGGAGCGGAGTCTGATTGGGTGGCTTTATACATTAGCGAAAAAACTTCCACCACCCCTTTCGTTACGGCATCCAAAACACACGCTTTCCCTACCGATAATGTAACCTTGACGGCTTCGGGTTGCCCGAGTGGATGGTATTATAAATGGGAAATACCTGTAACGGCCAGCGATAATTCGGTGACAATTCAAAGACCTGTGGGTACTCCGCAAACAGTTAATGGACCAGCAACCTACAAAGTACAATGTATATTAAATGACCAAAACCAAAGTGCCTACACCAGCGTAACGGTTAATCCACTAAATATTGGTGATGTCATTATCAATATTGAAGCCAACAAAACCGAAGCGAATGATGGCGAGCCAGTTATATTTACCGTTTCAGGTAGCTGCCCAAATGGCGGTGGAATCAGATGGATGATAAACGGCATGAATTATTGGTCGTATGTGGGTGAAACTTTCACAGGCATAGGCCCAGGTACTTATGCCGCCCGTTGTGAATCGGGTCCACAAATAAGCCCAACGGTCTATTATACAGTAAAACGACCTAAATTAGGCGGTATTTCTATCGTTTCAGATAAAACCCGAGCCAAAGACAATGAACTCGTCACGCTCCGTGCCATTGGCTGTACGAATGAGGTAAACTGGACACTTCCTAACGGAACGGAAGTTGCTGGCTCTACAATCATTTATAATTTTGGACCTGGTACTTATAAAGCCAAATGTGTAAATAAATTTGGTTTCACCAGTGACCCTGCCAGTATTACTATTGACCGTAAGAATGATAACGAACCAGAAGTAATTCCATCGGCTACATCGGTTGCGATTAATCAGGTAGGAGAATTAGTTATTAAGGGATGTCTTAATGATTGGGTACAATGGGGAATACCTCGAAAAGATGCCAATGGCAATACTTACTATAATTATGTTGACAGACCCACCTTGGTCATACAAGGTCCTGGCGTATATAGAGTCCGTTGTTCAGGAACTGACCCTGTCAATGTATTTCAAACCATAACTGTGCAACCTGCACCAGCAGATGCCTTAATTATAAAGTCGAGTCTAACTGCCGCAAAGCCAACCGAAGCTGTTACACTAACTGCCTATGGCTGCCCGAACGGTACGGTGAAGTGGGAATTTGGCACTCAAACAGCCACAGGTACTCAGATAACAGTCATTGGACCTGGTTTAAGAAAAGCAAAGTGTGTTGGAGATTATACTAATAATGGGGACTGGGCAATGGTAAACATTAGAAGTGATGGAAACATTACTCCTTACTTTACAACCTCTGTCACTTCGGCTTGTCCTACGCAACCCGTAACCATTACCGCCACAGGTTGCCCGAACGGTTGGTGGTACCAAACGCAATGGATAAAGCCTGATAAACTACAATACTGGCTCGATAACCGCAATGCCTTGATTTGGGATGTCTTTAATTTTGGCCCCAGCACTATAACCTTAGCGGGGCCAAACCGTTACTCAGCACGTTGTATAAGCCCTGATGGTAGTTGGATGGGAGATTTTAATGATAAAACTATCACTGTTGAGCCTGCTTTCCCAGCCGACCTACGAGCTACTAATAATGGCCCTGCTCTTACGGGAGCAACATCAGTAAAACTGGCCGTAACAGAAGTACCAGGAGCAAGTTATGTTTGGTCTGGGCCATCATTCTCATCTTTTAGCCGAGTTGCTGATATACCCAATCCGACTGAGACGAAGTCTGGTATTTATACAATTACACTTTCTGTTGGGGGAAACCAGCCCTGGGCTTGTAACTCAACAGCTACAACCAAAGTTGCAATTAGCGGCTGCGATATTAGAATAAAAGCAAGCGATGCTACAACAGGAGAGGAAAACTATATATTACAGAAAGACCCAACAAATGCTATGCAGTATTTACCACTTGCATTAAAAGTTGAAAACGGAGATGGTACACCAATCAAAGATATGACCTTTGCTTGGATAGCACCAACAGGCATAACTCTAACCAACTCTGATAAAAACTTTATTTTAGTTCAAAAAAGTGGAAATTATAGTGTCAGAGTGGCATCAGTGGGTAATTCCAGTGTTGGTTGTAGAACATCCATACAAGTTTCTCAGGAAAACTCACAGGAGGTACTTTGGTCAAAACGATGGAATACAACCTTTGCAAATGGCACACCTGTGAAAGTTGTTCCTTTAAAATATAATGGTAGTGCAAGAAGGTACATTTCTAACGCTGATAATGCACAAATAACCATTGATATTAACAATTACATTGGTCATAGTATGATGCTACTGTATACCAAAAATAGTGTCAATAGAAAAGACATCATGCACGTAATACCAACTGATGCTTATAACAACTCTCATACAAGCATTAATCCTGCTGATTTTACTGGTTCGGTCATGCTCTATGACTATACAGGAACTTCTTTTAGAGGTGGTTGGAAATATTCAAATGGAGTTGTCATAGGTCGAATCGCTGAATATAGTAGTGCTACTTACATGACAGACGATTGTGTAAAGAAGACAATAATTCTTGAAGAGTATGGAAATTCGGAAGCAGCTGGAGTTGAGACTTCTCACAGACCAAATGAATATGGTACAGGGAGTTCGTTACAACAAATCATCAATGAAAATCAAAAAGGAGACAAGGTTATTATTGGGGGTACAATATATATATATGGAGGAGTTGGTTTAACACCTTGTTGTGTAAACTGTGTACCTCTTGGCACATCACAAGGAAATGACCCACCATCTACAAACGGGGAATCTCCAGCTAATAATGAAATTATAAAAGGAGGACCAACTTCGCAACCAACTACTCAATTCGGCGAACTTGTATGTGTACAAGTGGCTCAATTATTGGCTTGTGCAGAGAAAAACACACCACAATCAATAATAAATAGAAACCCAAATGATTCACCCGATACACAGGCTGCAAAATTTGAGGAAAGTAAGAAAAGATTTACACTATATGTTAAATTAATTGAGCAGGCATTAAAAGACCATCCAGTGTTAAAGCCCTATGCCAGCCAAATAAATTTCCCAACAAATCAGGCTACACTTGATATTTTGGCGGGTAGTTATGGAAATGCTATTAATGACCAACAATCGTATGAGTCAGTTGGCTGTGCATTAACAAGTGGTTTTGGTACTGCCAATATTCCAAAGGCACAATTAGAGAGTTTAGCCGATGATTTAGGAAAGGTGTGTAACCAAATTAATGAAGCCTACAAAGCACTTGTTCCACTAATAGAAGATTGTAATAATGCAAATGGAGTAGTTAATGATATTTTGAATACTTTGCAAACTCAAGGAAAGAATCCTGTGAAGGTTTTTGAGTTTGGTAAAAATGCAGAAGAAACGGATATTACAGCTCTTTGGAATGGCTTAAAAGGCAGCCAAACACCAGTATCTACTAATAACCCAGATAACCCTGCGGAAGTGATGCTTTTGAGAAGTGATGGAGTGAAAATGAGGTATTCGTCAACGAATGGCAATATTTTTAGTTATTTGAAATTTACTAAAGATGAGTGTGAGAGTAAAATAAAGGATATTAAAGAATTCAATAAAAAAATTGATGATGCTGCACTTAAGCCATGTATGAAGTCTATAGTTATAGATTTAAAAATATTAACAAAAGGCTCTGTTGCAGCAATTGTGACTAAATTTTCAGGTTCAGTACCAAATTGGAACTGGAAAATTGAAGATGGTATCCTTCCTCCAGACAAAAACGCTCAAACAAAATACCCATATGATTTCGTAAATAAGCAGGTGAAAACAGTATTTGACTCTAATAAATATATTGATGCTACTGATATTTCAATAGCAAGAACTATCTTACATGAATCTGTCCATGCTTTTTTAGTTACAATATTTACTTTAGACCCTTTACAGGCAAATGCTACATATTCAACAATGGTACAAGATTGGCAAAAAAGGAAACGGCCTGATTTAAACGACATACAACATGATGAAATGGTTAGAACTTTTGTAAATGATATAGCCGATGCTCTTCAAGAATATGGATTAAAAAAAGGTTACAATAACAGTAGGCAATTTTATGAAGATATGGCTTGGGGAGGCTTAGAGGGTACAAGAGCATTTTCAAAATTACCTTATTCCGATAGAAACCGTATATCAAACACAATACTAATTGAACTTACAGGTTTAGATAGTAATGGGCAAATAAAAACACAAAAAGGAGCTAAAGCAGGTTGTTAAAAATGAAAAAATACTATTTTATTATCTTTCTGATACTAATTTTTAGTAGGTCTTTCGCTAAAGATATAGAAAGAGACTCATTAAAAATTACAATAGTGTCCACTGACTCAGAATCTAAGGAAAGACTGAAAGTTTTTTTTGTTAAATTTTCGAAAAATGAAGTAATTCCTTCAGAAAATTGTGAAGTATTTCTTAAATTTAAATCTAAGAGATTAAAATTTACAGTAGGATGTATTGGTTATAAAAGCAAAAAAATAAAAGTGATTGCAGGTGGAGAAATAATACTAAATGTATATCTTGAATCATATAAAATAAACTTTAATAATACTCGATAACCTTAGTTAGGCTGATTTTAAAATCAGTCTGAGTGTCAGCCGTTCCCAGTTCGCCTTAATGTTGGTAAATGATGGTACGCGTTAGGCTGATTTTAAAATCAGTCTGAGTGTCAGCCGTTCTTAGAACGGCATCAGAGCATAGGTTTTGCATTCTAAGAACGCTATTTACAGCGAATGATAATGCCATTATGGATTAAAATTCAGCCGAACAGTGTAAACAAAAGCATATAAAATGAGTCAAGGTTATCAAATTATCAATCAATCGTCCATACACTACATGACTTTTCAGGTAGTCGATTGGGTGGATGTGTTTTCTCGACAAAGCTATCGGGATATTATTCTTGATAGTTTTCGGTATAGCCAAAAAGAGAAAGGTTTGTGGCTATACTCTTATGTAATAATGTCAAACCATATACATTTAATAGCAGCATCAAAAGATGGAAAATTGTCAGATTTGGTACGTGATATAAAGAAGTTTACTGCTTCAAAGATTCTAAATACTATCAAAATAGAACCAGAAAGTAGGCGTGAATGGATGTTGAAAAAGTTTGAATTTGCGGCTCGTAGTAAAACAAATATGACTACATCTCAATTTTGGACACATGAGAACCATGCTGTCGAGATTTACAGTGATAAGTTCTTCTTTCAAAAGTCTGATTATATTCATCAAAATCCAGTTCGTGCAGGAATAGTTGCCAAAGCAGAAGATTATTTGTATTCTTCGGCGAGTAATTTTATTGATAAAGGTGGCTTAATAGATGTCGAGTACTATGGCACACGAGTAATAGATGCCACAAAAAGCATTACATATTAGTAAATCCTTTCTATCCAACACCGTTCTAAGAACGGTAAACACTTTGACTGAATTAAAATTCAGCCTAACAACAACTAATAACATTAAGGCGAACGGGGAACGGGGGAAATCAAAATTTCATACCCTATTCAAATAAAATTTTAGTTTATGAAATATTTTATTTTTTTTATTTGCACAGTCATTTTTATTTCATGTAGTAATAAAAATGAAGAAATAATATTTTCTCCACTTAATCCCCCATTTGAAGAGTTTATTCCAAAGGAATCACCCTACTTAGAGGATGTCTTTAAAGATAAACTCTGTCGTACAGATTACTTTATCATACAGGGGTTTAAGGAGAGAAATAAAAATTTTGATAATAAGTTAGCTAGTATCGTAGCAAAATTAGGAAACACGTTTAAAAATAAGTATCCATCATATAGTATTTATTTCTATAAAGAAGGTGGTGTGATTACATTAAATAAAAAATACGATGTTAACTTTTTCAGAGATTACCAAGCTAAAAAACAATGTATTAGTGAGGTTGTTTTTAGAGCAGGTAAACTATATTATTTTGTATATATAGAAAATGAAAAGATTTTGTATGATTACTTAAATAAAAAATCTATTAACGAAATTTATGAATAGAGTCCCCCCCGTTAGGCGGAATGTTCGATAAGCTCAGCTGATTTTAAAACCGTAGTGGAGCTATTAGTCGTTGTGTTAGCCGTTCTTAGAACGGCAGAGCGAAAAGCTTTTTTTCGTAGTTGCGTTCTAAAATAAATTTACAAGATGAATAAAATAACTATGCTGTTAATTTCAATTTTAAGTATATGCTTGGCGTGCCAAGATAGTGAATTAATATTGCTTAATGAGCAAGCAAAAGAGCATCCGCTCAAAGGCAAAGTAAAATCTATGGCAGTATTATCTGGCACCAATAAAACCACCACTGAGTGGGTTTATGATGCCGCAAGCAAACAGCTTACAGGCTCAAAAATTACAGATTCTTTAGCCAAAACAAGCATGATAGAAACCTATAAGCGAGATACCGATGGCAAAATGCAAAGTATCGGCATAGAAAAAACTAATGCTGATGGTAGCAAAATTCAATCAGAAAAGGTTTTTGTTTATAACGAAAAGAATCAAGTGTTATCAATCAAAGAAACCATAAAAGATGAAACACTCGCTGATGAACTTGTCTATAATGTAGATAATCAGCTAATAAAATATAGCCGTAATTCGGTGAGAAATGGCCGCACTTCTAATATTCAAATCATTCAATATACTTGGAAGCAAGGCAACGCCACCAACAAAACCGATAGAAGCCTTGCGGCTGGCTACGAAGAAGAAGATTATCAATACGGCACGAGTGAAAACCTATTGGCTAAATTCTACAAAGAAGAACTGAATCTATTTGGCGGATTTGCACCTGAATTCATCAGCCAAAACTCACCTGCCACGAGCATTAAGCTCTTTGAAGGTTCTCGCTACAAGTACGAATCCGAGGTAAATCAATCTAACAAACTGATTGGTTATAAAATCCTTATCAACAAAGACGGCACTTGGCAAGAGTATAAACAAATAAAAATTTCGTATTACGAATAGCAGAGAAGGCAAAGAAGATAAGATTCGGCAATACTAATTCCTTATTAAGCGGTGTCAAATGGCGTGCCAATTCAATTATGGGCATAAAAAAACTCACGATTTTTTGAATCGTGAGTTCCAGTTGATAGCTTTTTACTATCGTATCAATCTTATCTGAATTCTTTCACAAACGGAGAATATCCAAGCGAAAGGAAAGTTCTTTGTTTTTCACGGGCAGAATCATCTGATTTCAGTAAACCAAAATACACTTTATAATAAGTTTTTTCGGGGTTGTTAACCGTATAGATGAATAACTGACGTTTTTCAGCATCTCCTTTTTGTGCTATTTTAAGAGCATATTCTTTCGCCAACGTAAGGTCAGAAAACGACGCCAATTGCAAGGCATAGCCAATCAAATCACGTTTTTCTTTTACATATTTAAAGTTATCATCGTTGAATTTTGTACTTGAAACCTCTACTTCTTTTGTATTTGAGGCCTTTTCCAGTCCTAATTCATTGTTTTCAATCTCTTGAACCACCACACGGGCTTTTCCAGCAACAATGCTATTCGACTGCTCATTTGATGCCTTTGAAATAATTATAATTTTATCAGAATTATCTTTAGGAGTGATTACCAAACCCTTTCCATCATAATTATGTGCAAAAGTAAAACTTAAGCTACTAACCGTAATAATCGCAGATAACAAAACTTTTTTCATAGTATTTTTTATTTGAATGTGATTAAATGGTAGCAAACTCCGTGCTAAACTTGTTTCTTAGAAGAAAAAAAAAGAAATTTGAGGAATATTTCTTTAACCTAAAATGATGAACAACGCTGACTGACGATTGAGGCCCAAAGCCGCATAAATCATTAGTCCATCTACTTCCAAATTTATGAAAAATCATTTTCCTTTCCCCGCTGTTGGTCAGAGTCGAGCAATCGTTGAGCGTGTAACCCCCGAAATTGATGGCGGACGATTTGCCACCAAAGCAATTATCAATGAAGTAATGACTATTGAAGCCGATATTATCATCGACGGACACGATAATTTGGCAGCTCGATTGCTTTATAAACACGAAGCCGACAAAAATTGGAGCGAAGTAATAATGGCTGACATGGGTAACGACCGTTGGGTTGGAAGATTTATAGCAGACAAACAAGGGTTTTATACGTACACCGTCGAGGCTTGGGTTGACCACATTGCCAGTTGGCAACACGAAGTTAATTTGAAAGTACGTGACGGCCAACATCTTGTGGTGGAAATGATGCAAGGAGAACTTTTTTTGAATGGCATGGCAAAATTGGCCAAAGGCGATGATAAAAAAGCGATTCAAGAAGCGGCTAAAGCAATGGGCAACGAAAACCGATACAATGAAGCGATTCAGATTGCAATGAGCGACCAAATGCACGAATGGCTAACCAAATACCCAGAACGCCAGTCGGCTTTTCGTTACAAAGAACTAAAACTCTACGTTGACCGTCAAAAAGCTGGATTTTCTGCTTGGTATTCAATGTTTCCTCGTTCTGCCGCTCGTGAAGTGGGGAAACATGGAACTTTCAAAGATGTGGAGGCACTTTTGCCCCGAATTGCCGAAATGGGTTTCGATGTACTTTATATACCGCCCATTCACCCAATTGGAAAAACAAACCGCAAAGGAAAAAACAATACGGTCAATGCTGAGGAAGGCGACGCAGGCGTACCTTACGGCATTGGTTCGGAAGAAGGTGGACACACGGCTATTCATTCTGAACTCGGAAATTTGGCCGATTTCAAGCATTTGATTGAAGAATGTAAGAAATTTGATATAGAAATTGCGATGGATTTGGCGATTCAATGCTCACCTGACCATCCATGGGTAAAAGAACATCCTGATTGGTTTAAGATTTTGCCCGATGGCACAATTAAATACGCCGAAAATCCACCAAAAAAGTACCAAGACATTTATCCAGTAAATTTCGAGACGGAAGATTGGAAAAACCTTTGGCAAGAACTCAAATCCGTGATTACTACGTGGGCCGAATGGGGAGTAAAAATCATTCGGGTGGATAATCCACACACTAAATCGTTTTGTTTTTGGGAATGGGTCATTGCTGAAGTGAAAAAAGATTATCCTGATATGATTTTCTTGGCCGAAGCCTTCACGAAACCAAAAGTGATGCAACAATTGGCAAAATTGGGTTATACACAATCTTACACGTATTATGTGTGGCGGACTTCAAAAGCCGAAATCATGGAATACATGACCGAGCTTACAAAAGGAGAAATGAAGCACTACTTCAGACCAAACTTTTGGCCAAATACGCACGATATTGACCCATATATGCTCCAAACTGGCCACGAACCTTTGTTTTTGATTCGTTATTTTATGGCTGCAACTTTAGTAAGTAACTATGGGATTTTCGGGCCAACCTATGAATATTTGTATCATGCACCATATCCTGGAAAAGAGGAATACGCTTTCTCAGAAAAATACGAAATTAAATGGTGGAATTGGGAACACCGAAATAAATTGACGTATGTGATTTCGCAAGTGAATCGTATTCGGAAAGAAAACTCGGCTTTTCATAGCACAAACAATATTGATTTTTGTGAAGTAGCCAACGACCAGCTTTTGGCATATTTGAAAGTAAATGATGGAAACCGCATCTTATGCGTAACCAGTCTCGATGGATATAATCGTCAAGGTGGTTTTGTGAAGATTCCATTGTGGAAAATCGGTAAGAACGAATGGGAAAGCTACCGTGTACATGACCTGCTTTCAGGTGCAACCTATATCTGGAAAGGCGATACCAACTACGTAGAACTTGACCCAAATATTCTGCCTTTCCATTTGTTTAGAATTGAAGATATTTAAGTTTTGCCGTAAAACGCCTGTAAGTCACTGTGGCACACTTTAAAAGTGTGCCACAGTTTTTTTAATTAAATCCTACCTACAATGAACCCTTTTCCTGTAATTAGCTCAAACCTCTCTCCTACGCATTTGGCAACATTCGTGCAGGAAAAGTATGCTTTGAATAACCACTCAACTTGTAGTTTATTGAAGGCAGGAATCAATCATACTTATCTGATAACAGCTGAGGAAAAACGATTTATTTTCAGAGTTTACAGCCTTAATTGGCGAACTGAAAGTGAAGTTTTAGAGGAAATTCGACTATTAAATCTATTAAAAGACCATAATGTTTCTATTTCTTATCCAATCACAGACAAAACCGACAACTACATTCAAACCATCAAGGCTCCAGAAGGTGAGCGTCTGGCAGTTATGTTTTCGTTTGCTGAAGGAGAAAAATTGCTAAATTTTGATGAGAAAAATCACTTTCAAATTGGGGTTTTGATGGCCAAAATTCATCAGATTACTGAGAATTTGCATTTAGAAAGAATTACCTACACACCAAAAGTTTTAGTTGATGATGTATTCGATTATTTACCCCGTTTTCTTCTAAACGATACCGAAGAAATGACTTTTATGAGAACCACACAAACGTATCTTTTGAATGAATTTTCTATGGTAAATCTTGAAAGTATCAGAAAAGGCACCGTGCATTTGGATATTTGGTTCGATAATTTCAATATTGCGAGAGACGGAAAAATTACTATTTTTGACTTTGATTTCTGTGGAAATGGTTGGCTTTGTATGGATATTGCTTATTATATTCTACAAATCAATAGCACCGAAAGAGACGAAGCCATTTGTAAATCGAAGCTCGATAGTTTCTTGGCTGGTTACGAATCTGTTGCACCAATTTCTGAGGAAGAAAAACGCATTTTACCAATGCTTGGTGTAAGCCTTTATTTCTTTTATATTGGTATTCAGTGCCAAAGATTCGATAATTGGTCGAATACTTTTCTGAATGAAATGTATCTCAAACGCTTCATAAATCTACTCATCAAACGCTATTTTGATTTGAATAATTTGGGTCAATAGAAAACTTGCGTTTTGCAAATGAAAAACATTCACTACTTTTATCACAAACGTAGCAAAAGCCGATGCAAAATCTATCCGTACTTGAAAAACTCACCGAAAAAAACATTATTACGGTAGAGGAAGTAGCTAAAATTAATATTTCTGATTCAAATCAGCCCTTCTCTATTCATTGGGAACTGCGTTTGCAATTATATCTCGGTATTACACTTTTAAGTAGCGGTTTAGGCGTTTTAATTTACAAAAACATTAATACTATTGGGCATAATGTGTTGATTGGCCTACTTGTATTCGTCTGTTTGGCTTGTTTTTACTACAGTTTTCAGCATCGAAAGCCTTTTTTTTGGGGTGAAATAGAAGAAAGCACTAACCTCGATGATTTTGCTTTACTCGGTGGTTGTTTAGTATTTCTGACGCTCGAAGGCTACCTACACTATCAATATAATTTCTTTGGCACTCGCTACGGTCTGGCGGCATTTTTACCCGCTGTTTTATTCTTTTTTTGTGCGTATTATTTCGACCATCGAGGAGTTTTATCAATGGCAATTACGGCTTTGGCCTCGTGGGTTGGTATTAGTATTACACCACTCCGATTACTAAAAAACAATGATTTCAATAGCCAAGATATAGTTATTACATCCATATCGTTAGGCATATTTCTAATTATTATTGGTGGGGTTTCGATTCAAAAAAAACTAAAAAAGCATTTTAGCTTTACGTACTTTATTTTTGGAGGGAATCTAACATTTATAGCGGCACTTTCTGGGCTTTTTACCTTCGATTTGAAGTTTATTTATGGAATCATCACCGCCGTTTTATCTTATCTGAGCATCAATTATGCCCGAACCAAACACTCTTATTTGTTTCTGTTGATGGGTGTAGTTTATGGATATGTTGCCTTTACCTACCTAATGTTCAAAGCTTTTCCAAATGACCTCGACCCGTTTTTATATATGCTTTATTTTATGCTTTCGGCGGCTGGAGTTGTGTTGTTTTTAATCAAAATCAAAGAAATTGTAGGACTAAAAAAATGAAAAAAGCGTATAACGAAACATGGGTTGAAAACATCCATCATCAAGAAATAATTGATGATTGGTTTTTCAGAAAATTAATTTCCGATAAGCAACGAAAGGAAGCCTATCAAGCATTCCCCGTAGGTTTTCACCAATCAAACGCTTTTATTAAAATTGGATTATTTCTATTTACGTGTATCGTAGCATCGGCTGGACTCGGCTTTATTTCGCTGTTTTTATTCGAAATTTTCTCCGAATCTCGTTTTAGTTTTTCGGTTATCAGTCTTATTTATGCCTTTATTTTCCTCTATTTTCTTGAATATTTCATTAAAAAGAACAATTTTTATCGTTCAGGTGTTGATAATGCTCTACTTTATGCTTTGCTAAGTGCGGTTTTCAGTGCCGCTGTCGGGTTTACTAACTTCGCGTTACCCATTTGGATTTATTGTATAATCGCCCTCTTCATTCTTTTACCTGCCTTGCTTCGCTATGCCGACCCAATCGTGGCTTTTGTGGCCTATCTTACTTGGCTTTCTTTTTGTTTTTTTCTCGTAACTAACTACCCAATCGGCAAAATTATTATTCCTTTTGTAATCATGCTTATTTCTGCCATTACTTATTTTTTTATTAGATTTTGGAAGAAAAAAGAAGTTGGACATTATTATAGCGAAGCTCAAAATATTATAGAAATTCTGACCTTGACTACCTTCTATTTTGGAGGTAATTATCTGATAGTCAGAGAGGGCAATGCTCTGTTAAATGATTTAACAAACTCTATTCAAATTGATTTTGCTCCTCTTTTCTATTTATTTAGTACAATCATTCCACTTTGCTACATCGTTTATGGACTCCGAAAGCATGACCGAAATTTTCTGTTGGTAGGCATCGGTGCTGCGGCATTTTCGATATTTACATATCGGCATTATTTTTCAGTCTTACCGCTTGAATGGGCTTTGACAATTGCAGGATTATTTTTGGTCGGACTCTGTATTTGGGCGATTCGTACCCTAAAAAAAGCAAAATTTGGTCTTACCTCAGCAGCAATTGGTCTGAACGAATATAAAAATTTAGAGGCGTTTATTGTCAATCAAGCTATGCAACAGCCACACCAAGCCACTAAAACCGATTTTGGCAAAGGCGATTTTGGCGGTGGTGGTGTTGGAAGTGCCTATTAAATTTATTCTAAATACCTTACATTCATCACTCGAAATTCTAAATTCGTCATTTTATTTAATGCAAACTCCATCAGAAATAAAAACCGAAATGGCCAATGCCCTTTCTCATGGCTTGGGAATCTTACTGACGGTGATAGCTTCGCCTGTTTTGATTTCGTGGACTATTCAAGCCAAAAACCCAACACTTACTTTTGGAGTGGCGTTTTACTGCTTTACCATTTTATTGATGTTTACGTTTTCGACGCTTTACCATGGTTTTTCTAACCCACTCGTCAAGAAAACACTCCGAGTTTTCGACCATATTAGCATTTTTTTTCTGATTGGCGGCACTTACGTACCATTTGTGCTTCTCTTTACTCCGCCCCAAACTGCCTTATGGTTTCTCATTATTCAGTGGGGCTTAATTTCATTAGGTGTTGTAAAAAAAGTCTTTTTCACAGGTCAATATCGTTTACTTTCTACGTTAATTTATATTTTTATTGGGTGTTTAGTATTTTTCTTAGACTCAAGTTTTTGGAACTTAATGCCCTACAAATCAATTTATTTATTAGCAGCAGGCGGCATTCTGTATCTGATTGGTACAGTTTTCTACCAAAATCAGAAGATTCCGTACAATCATTTTATTTGGCATTTATTTGTACTTTTTGCAGCTTTTTGCCATTATTTTGCGGTGTTGTTGGCGGTTTAACTTCGACAATTCCATTGGGATTTTACTCAAATACCATTTCCGACTTCATTAAGTTATCGAAGTAAATCGAAGCCTTAGCAACACCTTTAGGTAGAAAAACGCTCAATTATTAGCATGGAAATTACTATTTCACCAAAGAAAATCCCAAATGAAGTCAAGGGCTTCGTTCTTAGCCAATACTTCGGTGATGGCCTTCGGATAACGTTTGGAGTTGTACTTCCAAGTTTGATTCTTGCCCAATTTGATTTATTAAAAATCGGCATTTCGTTTTCGTTGGGAGCTGTTTGTGCAAGCATTGCCGACTCGCCTGGGCCAATTTCTCACCGCCGAAATGGCATGTTTCTAACTATCGGTTTTGTCACAATTATTTCGCTTCTCACGAGTCTGGTTGGGCTTTCAGTTTATACCTTAGGTGCTTTTGTGGTTGCGGTAAGTTTCTTGTGTTCAATGCTTTATGTTTATGGCCCACGAGCAGCATCAATGGGTGTAGCGGCATTGTTGGTCATGATAATTGGTATCGACGACGTTCGCCCAATGAATGAAATTTTGTTTTATTCACTTTATATTTTTCTTGGTGGAATTTGGTACGCTTTACTAAGTTTATCCATCTACCAAATCATGCCTTATCGTTTAGCAAGGCTTTCGTTGGCCGAAGCTATTTCCGAAGTTGCCTATTTTATGCGAATCAAAGCGGAATTTTATAAAGAAGGAATGGACTACGATGAAAATTATAAAAAACTCATTGAAGCACAAATAACGGTCAACGAAAAGCTGGACGCCGTAAGGGAACAACTTTTCAAAAACCCTAAAATTGTACAGGAAAACTCGCAAGAAGGAAGACTTTTGTTGGTAATTTTTGTGGACATGGTTGATTTATACGAACAAATCATGTCAACTTTTTATAATTACCAAAAATTACATAAACAATTTGACCACACTGGAATTTTAGTCGATTTTGAACATATTCTCAACCTTTTGTCAGAACAAATCGACGACATCAGCGAATCGTTGAAAGATGGCAGTAATCCAGAAATCAATTTACTTTTACCTCGAAAATTGCACGCTCTAAAAATAAAAATTGATACATTCAACGCCAATGATGAATCAATCTCGACAATTGGGCTACAAGCCTTAAAAAACATTGAGGTCAATATTGAGAATATTTTCAACCGAATCAAGAAAATAAACGGCTATTTCAGAGCAAAAGAACAGAAAATACTCTCAAGAAATGATGTTCAGACTACGGCTTTTACGACAAGTCAGGTATATGATATTGACACTTTTTTGGATAATCTTCATCTAAAATCAGAAAATTTCAGACACGCTCTCAGGGTTTCGGGCATGATGCTCATTGGATTTATTATTGCCCAATCGACCCAACTCTTGCACAGCAATTGGATTCTATTAACCATCATGGTGATTATGAAACCTGCTTATAGCCTCACCAAAGAACGAAATCTTGATAGGCTTTTCGGCACAATCGGCGGTGCTTTGATTGGAATGCTTATCTTGAATTATATCACTGATAAATACTGGCTTTTCGGAATTTTATTGATTTGTATGCTCGGAACGTACAGTTTTCAGCGAAAAACCTATTTGGTGAGTGTCGTTTTTATGACTCCGTTTATTCTGATTTTATTTGAGTTTTTAGGCATGGGTAGCCGTGCTTTGCTTATCGAGCGAGTATATGACACCGCCATCGGTGGTGGACTGGCATTCATCGGAAGTTATGTTTTACTTCCGCATTGGGAACATAAAAAGCTCAAAAATACCTTAATAGAAATGTTAGAAGCCAATTTGGCTTATTATCATCAAGTCTCGCAAATGTATTTTGGGGAAGAATACCAACGAGTTCCTTACAAAATTGTGCGTAAAGAAGTTTTTGTGCGAAGTGCCAATTTAGCTTCTGGACTTCAACGGATGATTTCTGAACCTAAACACAAACAACTGAGTATCAAAGAAGTACATAAGTTTTCAGTATTAAATCATTTACTTTCATCGTATGTGGCTACGCTCGCTTTGTATTCGAGAGAGCATTTTGATACACTTCCAAACTTCAATAAATTAGAAGAGATTACAAAAAATACACAAACTTTAATGAAAGAAGCCATTAAAATTATCGAACAAAGTGACTTTGTGGTGAAGGAAAATATTCAACTCATGAAAGTAAAAAGCCTTCAAACGGAGGAAACCGACGAAAGTATGATTTTAATTACCGAACAGTTTGTAAATATTCAAAAAGTAGCTTATGATATCTGCAAGATTTCGGAGCGAATCGAACTATAATTTTTACCTTTTCCATATTTTTAATCTTCTCCATCTGTTAGCACGCTGTTTAAAGAGTGTTTTTGGGGTAAAATCATTTCTGTTTATCATATTCATATAGCTTTCCTGAAAAATCAATTTGATGTTTCAAAAAATATTACTGTGAACTATCTATTTCTTCTAAAGTATCATTTTCTTTCCAATAAACCCTTAAAACCTTAGCATTTACACCAATTTCTTGAAAAAATTGTAGCCAAGAAAGTTGTTGATTCGATAAATTATCGGTCGGCGATTTTACTTCTACGAAACAATAATGTCTCGAAACAGCATCCCCTGCGGCATCATCCCACATGAAGAGGTCAGGAAATCCACGTAAATTCTCGACCAAATTCTTCGACATTTCGTGCAAGATTTTTTTCATGGCCTCAAATTCTATCAGCTCAACTGCCTTTCGGGCAATCATCCACACTTCTTCGAGCCAAACTACAAATGGATTAGCAATACCAAACTTCGATTCGTAACGCTCGCCCATATAAATCAATAAATCTTGTACATCGGCAAAACCTTCTAAATGACTAATAATTAAATCTTTACGTTTTTCGTAGAAATCGGGCAAATACAAATCAGAAGGCCGCCGTTGGAACGGATGATGAAAAGCCACCAAACTTGGGTCGAAAACAATATCCCAGAAAACTAAACCAAAAATGGCTCGCCAAAGATGATTTTCGGAAAAAACAGCCAATTTACCTTCTTGATGATAATAATCAACCACCCCCATTTCGACCTGATGACGAAAATCAACAGAAACCGTAATTGATTCAGCTTGATGCAGCCACGAAGTTGTACTTTTCTTCGTTCGTTTTTTTGTATTCAGTTTATTCAGAAAGTCAATGGCATAGAATTTCTCATCGGCATTTTTAGGGTATTCAATCATTTGCTGACACAACGAAAAGGCTTCGTCGATATGATTCAATTTTTGAAGAGTTCGCACTTGTCGCTCTCTCGAAGGTACTTGCTCAGTAAGTCTGTAAACCAGTAAAGCTTCATCTAAAAGTTTACTTTTTTCTAAGAAAGTAGCCACTTTTATAATCAAACGCTCGTAAGATGGTTTAGCCACTTCGCTCAAATCATGCACAGAATCGGCAAAATTCATAAACCAATCATAGACATCAAGTGCGGGAGCTGTATCTTTTAATTGCGAAAACAAATCGTTTTGGTCAGTAATGAGCCATTTATCTTCAGCATCTTTTCGGGTCGAAAATCGGGCTACGAGTTTATCATCGTCATGATTTTCAAATTGTACTAAACCCATATCACGCATCACAAACTCGGTCATGTCGAGGTAGCGATTGCCGAAAAACAAAAACTTCATAAAAGTAACTTCGTACTCAAAACAAACCTTTATGATTGGCTCGAAACTATTAAGCGTTTCTACAATTTGGTCAAGCTCAAAATCTTGTAGAATTGCCTCTACAAGTTCCTCTTTTTTTAGTTTTTTATACGTTGCTTTTCTTTCAGTGAGCAATTTAGAGAATTGCTCAACCAACTCTTTTGTATTCAAAACGCTAAGCATTTCTTTGCTAAACGTTTGGTGTTTTTTTGAGTTGAGGTTTTCTATAAACTCTCGTTCGAGCAATTCATTAAGCAACGCTGGAATATCCGTTAATTCACTGTAAGACAACTTATTAACTCGAAAAAACAAGCCTCTCCGATTAGCAAAACGAATAAAAAGGCATTGAGCATCTTCGCTCAGACAATAGTATTTTCGCAAGAAACGCCACTCGCCTTCATTCAAGATATGGCGGTACTTTTCCTGCACAAAATCAAGTACATAGTTGAAGTATTCGAGGTAATATTTTGGAGGAAGTTCGTTTTTGGGCGTTTGTTCAATTGCCATAGTTAAGAACTTTGTTCATAAAAAACATTTTAAAATACGCTATCAAAACGGGTAAGTAAGCAACAAACCCTATTTCACTTTCGGCTTAATAATCAATCGCAACGATTGGTCGTAGGTAACATAATTCCAAAGCCAGTTGATAAATACCATTACTTTGTTTTTTACGCCCAAAATGGCCATTAAATGCACAAACATCCAAACATACCACGCAAAAGCACCTTGGAATTTCCAAAAAGGTAAATCAACTACCGCCAAATGCCTACCAACAGTTGCCATCGAACCTAAATCTTTGTATTCAAAGCCTACAGGCTCTTCTTTACGCATGATTTTCAAAAGATTTTTAGCCAATAATTCACCTTGCTGAATGGCAGGTTGTGCTACTTGTGGGTGTCCATTCGGGAATTTTGGGTCGCCATTCATCAAAGCGATATCACCAACGGCAAAAACATTTGGTAAACCATCGACCTGATTAAAAGCATTGACTTTCAGTCGATTACCACCGCCATAAATTTCTTTCGGGAAACCCTCAATCGAATTACCTTTGATTCCTGCCGCCCAAACCACATTATTCGTTCTGATTTTTTCGCCCTCTTGCGTGTAGGCATATTTTCCATCAAAATCTGTGATTCTTACCCCATTTCTCACAATTACACCTAAAAGCTCAAGATATTCTTTACTTTTTACCGAGGCCTCATCCGACATCACTTCCAGCACTTCGGGCGATGAACCAAACAAATAGATTTTCATCTGATTGAAATCCAATTCGGGATAATCTTTTGGCAAAATTAAGCGTTTCATTTCAGCCAACGTTCCCGAAACCTCCACCCCTGTTGGCCCAGTTCCGACCACAACCATGTTCATCAAACCTTCACGGGTGTCGGCGTTAGTAGCTGTTAGGGCATCTTCGAGATTTTGTAAAACCTTGTTTCTCAGATAGATAGCTTCCGAAACAGACTTCATCGGCATGGCATTTTTAATAATATTTTCCATACCAAAAAAATTGGTATCTGCCCCCATTGCCATCACCAAATAATCATAATTCAGTTCGCCGAGTTCTGTTTCTAAGGTTTTTTGTTCGGTGTTTACTTTGGTCACTTTCGTGATTCGGATATGTACATTTTTTTTATGCTGAAAAATCTTACGAAGTGGAAACGAAATCGAACTTGGCTCAAGCCCAGCCATAGCAACCTGATAAAAAAGTGGCTGAAATTGGTGATAGTTGTTCTTATCAATCAACACAATTTGCACATCGTGTTTGGCGAGTTTTTGAGCAAGAGCTAAACCACCGAAACCAGCACCAACAATCACGATACGGGTTTGGGTAGTTTCTGGAATATTTGGAGTCATGTTTTGAGTTTATGTTTTGGATGAAAATAGCGATTAAAATTACTGTCTAATAGAAAAAAAGGGGGGATACTATAAAACGATTTGAAATCGTTTTATTTTTTGTATTTTTCCTTTATTCCAATAACCAGTGAATTGATTCAATGACTTATCATATCGGTTTCAAAAGTACATTTTTTGCTTTGTTTTCCTTAGCTTTTTCGCAATATTCTTACTGAAATTGTTTAGGTCTTCAATCCTTTGTACCTTTGTACTTTTATAGAACAGTTTGTAAAAATTATCGACCGTCGTCCATTGACCATCGACTAAATGAATTTCAAAGAAAACTTACAAAACGAACCAATTTTTGAATTAATTGCACGCTCGGCAGCCGAAATAAATGTCGATGCGTATGTGATTGGTGGATATGTTCGTGACCTTATATTAAACCGCCCAAACAAAGACATTGATGTTGTTTGTGTGGGAAGTGGCATCGAATTAGCCGAAAAAGTAGCAAAAAACCTTGAAACTCAGAAAGGACAAGAACACGTTTACGTCAGTTTTTTTAAAAATTTCGGAACAGCACAAATCAAATCGGGTGATATTGAGATAGAGTTTGTCGGAGCAAGACGAGAATCCTATCGACACGATTCTCGCAAGCCATTGGTAGAAGACGGAACGCTCGAAGACGACCAAAATCGTCGAGATTTTACGATTAATGCTCTCGGTATTTCATTAAATGTTAAAAATTACGGTGAGTTAATTGACCCGTTCAACGGTGTAGAGGACATTAAACGAAAATTGATTCGCACGCCACTCGAACCTGAAATTACGTTTTCTGATGACCCGCTTCGCATGATGCGTGCCGTGCGTTTTGCCTCGCAACTTGGTTTTGATATTGATGGCAAAACTTTCGATGCAATAACTGCCATGAAAGACCGAATCAGTATTGTTTCGCAAGAACGAATTACGGATGAGCTGAATAAAATCGTATTATCGAAAATACCCTCTTATGGGTTCAAATTGTTGTTTTATACAGGTTTGCTGCAAATCATCTTCCCAGAGTTTTGTGAGTTGCAAGGCGTAGAAACCCAAGACGGTAAAGGGCATAAAGACAATTTTTATCATACATTGCAAGTTCTTGATAATGTAGCAGTTAAATCGAATGATTTATGGTTACGTTGGGCGGCCATTTTGCACGATATTGCTAAGCCAGCAACCAAACGTTTTCATCCAAAAATCGGCTGGTCGTTTCACGGACACGAAGAATTAGGCGGAAAAATGACTCCACAAATTTTCCGAAAACTGAAGCTACCACTTGATGGAAAAATGCGAATGGTGAAAAAATTGGTTCGCTTACACCTTCGTCCAATTGCTTTAGCCAAAGAAAGCATCACCGATTCGGCATTACGTAGATTATTGTTTGAAGCGGGTGAAGATTTGGAATATTTGATGATTTTGTGCCGAGCCGATATTACTTCCAAAGACCCAAATAAGGTTAGAAAATACCTCGCTAATTTCGATAAAGTAGAAGAGATGCTCGTTGAGTTGGAAGAAAAAGATAAACTTCGTAATTTTCAGCCAGTAATTACGGGCGAGATAATTATGGAAGTTTTTGATTTGAAGCCATCAAAAGAAGTCGGAACAATAAAACTGGCTTTGCGAGAAGCCGTTTTGGAAGGAATCATTCCAAACGAATTTGAACCATCTTTTGATTATGTCCTGAAAGAAGGTGAAAAATTGAATTTGAAACCTGTGAAAAACAGAGAAGAAATTAAACATATTTTAGAAAAACCTAAACTCGAAGATAAAGAATGAACGACGGAACAAAATTTAAAAGAATGCTCGGCGGAATTTTAGCTGGAATTGGTTTATTATTATTATTATTTGCTTGTATCGCCTTTATGTCGGCTGATGATACCGTCATGGGATTAACCGTCAAGGGAGCAAGAAAAATCGCCCCAGCAGTATTGGGTTTGATTCTTTTAGTTTCGGGCATTTCGATGGTAAATCGTACTTAGTAGCGAAGGCTGAAAGTGAAAAGTATATTATAACAACTTTTCACTTTCAGTCTTTCATTTTCTCAAAATCTCAATCCCTACATTGCATTGCAAACAACGCTTTTGTTTGCAGAAATTATTATAAAGTTCGATGCTTGCTTGCGAATCAAATGCTGTTTTTATGTTCAGCCCTAAGCCCTCCCACATTTCGGTTATATAATTTTTTTCGGCTGGGAGTGCTTCCAAAAAAAATATACACCTTGCCATAAGCTCTTGATTATCAATTTTTTCAGAATAGCAAGCCAAGAGTGGAATAACTGTATTTATCAAAATATTATTGATAGAATCTCGCCCCAATCCAACTAATTTCTTATGGGCAACTTTCCCGAAATTATAATGGTCTTGCCAGTAAGCTGCTTGCTCAATTATTAATGTATTACGTAAGTCCTCAATCGAACTGGTTTGGGTAAAAAGCGAGAAGAAACTTTGTTGTTGGGTAATAAGTTTTGCTAACTGTGCAAGACGAATAGTCGGAAAATTGGCGGGTCGAGTACGCAAAAACTTCCATTCGTGCAACCTTAATTGAGTAGGTTTTAAAGAAAATTTTGCTGTAAAAAAATCATACTCTTGACTCAACTTTCCTGAATATTCGTCAACATTTACAATCAAACCTGCTTGCCCAAACAACATCGCTTCGATTTGAGTAAGATTATCTCGGTGCTTCTGCAAAACCTTCAAAGGTAGATTTTGGGCTAATCTCAAAAATGTTTCCGAATTGAGTTTAAAACCAAAATTTCGAGCTAAAAGTTGATAAGCTGTTTCTTCCCAATCTCCATTATTTTGTTCAAAAAGTTGCTCAACGATTTGGGCTTTTTGTTGTAAACGCTTCGCCAAAACTTTATCTAAAATTGCAAATTTCGATAAATCTGAAACCTCCAAAAACTGCTCTTTACACGGAATTATCGCCTGATTAGCAATTAAATACTGATATTTGTCAAGAAATTGAATATCTGTTATTGATTTCAATTCAAGTGTTGGAATCAAGCTGCCATCTTGCCGAGTAATGGCTTGGTCATTTTCCCAAACAAGGTGCAAAATTACATTATTATAGGCTTCATTGTATTGGTGTTTATGAAGCTGCCAATCAGATGATTTTATATGAATTTCTACATTTCCGACCCATTCAATTTCATTGATTTGAAGTCGAGCATTTACAAAATCAGGCCCAGCATCGGTGTTTAGAAGACCTGTTTTTAGCACAGAAATCTTTTCACCAGACACCGTTTGTAAGTTCGACTTATCAAACTGTTGGAATTGCCAAAGATAGTGTAGAAATGCTTCGTTCATTTTTATAATAACTTAATAACACAATTTTCCAAATTGCCCGTCTTGTGAAAACAATTTGGAAAATTGTAAAACAAATTACAAATACATCTGTAAATACTTCTCCATTTCCTGCTGTACGGTTTGGGCTTCTTTGGCTGCAACTTGTGCAAAATCTTTACCCGAAGCAGCATAAATAATGGCTCTCGAAGAGTTTACTAACAAGCCACATTGCTTGTTCATACCATATTTTGAAACCTCTTCTAAACTACCGCCTTGAGCTCCAACACCTGGAACAAGCAAAAAATGCTCAGGAGCAACCTCTCTAATTTTTAATAATTTATCAGCTTTTGTTGCACCAACCACATACATCATTCGTTCGCTATCAGCCCATTTTTGCGAGGTCAAAATTACTTGTTCGTAAAGACTGGTTACTGGTTGTTGAACACTACCAACTGTTGACTGTTGACTGTAAACTGATAATTGCTGAAAATCATCGCCACCTGCATTTGATGTTAGAGCCAAAAGAATTACCCATTTTCCTTCAAATTCTAAGAAAGGCATCACCGAATCACTTCCCATATAGGGGGCAACCGTTACCGAATCAAAATCCAATCCCGAAGAGGATTTGTCGAAAAATGTACGAGCATAAAGTCCCGACGTATTGCCAATGTCGCCACGCTTGGCATCAGCAATCGTAAAGCATTGCTGCGGAATATACTCAATCGTGCGTTGTAAACTTTCCCAGCCTTTTGCTCCCAATGCCTCATAAAAAGCAATATTTGGCTTATATGCAACAGCAAAATCGGCGGTTGCGTCTATAATCTGACGGTTAAATTCAAAAATAGGGTCTTTCTCCTTGAGTAAATGTGAAGGTATCTTTTTGATATCGGTATCAAGACCAACACACAAATAAGAGTGTTTTTGAGTAATTTGCTCGAAAAGCTGTTGTTTTGTCATTATTTGCTATTTTTTGAGACAAATTTCTATAAATTATACGATTTAATTAGAAAAATAATACGATTTTATTTAGTAAATACTACTTTTGTATATTCTTTAACCTTAGAAAAAGTCAATTATCTAACTAATTGATTGCAATGTTGGCTTTCCTATTTTAAAATTATTACTCAATAATGGAGTTTAGAACAACAAGTATTGAAGGACTAATTGAAATATTTCCAAGAATCTTTGGCGATGCCCGTGGGCACTTTTTTGAATCTTATCGATACGATATTTTTGCCCAAAATGGTATTCCTTTTCAGTTTGTGCAAGATAATCAGTCATTTTCTACGGCTGGGGTTTTGCGTGGGCTTCACTTTCAGCACTCGCCTTTTGCCCAAGGCAAACTGGTGAGAGTAATTACAGGAAAAGTCGTTGATGTAGCAGTCGATATTCGTCCAGACTCTCCAACTTTTGGTAAATATGAGAAGTTTATATTGGATGCAACACTTCAAAACATGGTTTATGTACCCGAAGGCTTTGCTCATGGCTTTGCCGCCCTCGAAGATTCTATTTTCTCGTATAAATGCACAAATAATTACAATAAGGCTTCAGAAGGAGGCATTATTTGGAATGACACTGAATTGAATATTGATTGGGGAATTGAGCGTCCGAATGTCTCAGAAAAAGATTTAGAACTGCCAAATTTTAGAGATTTACTTAGTCAAATTAAAGGAAGCTAATTTATCACAAATTGTACCAATTTCGATATTATCGACCAATGTTTTTTTTTAAAATATTGAATAGCAAGCAATTGATACCGCTTGCTATTTTTATGTAATAATTTATGTAATAAGTGGATACATTTGGCATGGTCTTGGAACACCAGAAATATATCGCAGACTAAGACGTTTAGACTGCTTTGATTGAATCCTACATATGCCAAAGAATAAACTTTCCTTAATGTTTGAGTCCATCTTCAAGAGAGACGTATCGAGCAATGAAACTCATGTACTTGACTTGACTGTTGATGTTCACGCTCATATATTACCACAACTCGATGACGGCCCAGTAGATATTGAGCAGAGCATCGAAATAATTAAAGAAATGTATGCAATGGGGTATCGCAAGATTATTGCTACTCCCCACGTAATGTCAGGCTATTATAATAATACTCCCGAAAATATCCTACAATCGCTCCAAACCCTCCGAAATGTACTGAAAAGTAGAAATATTCCTATTGAGTTAGAAGCCGCTGCAGAATATTACTTAGAAGATGAATTATTCAGACTCATCGAACGTCGAGAGGTTTTGACTTTTGGCGGAAGCAAAAAACACCTACTTTTCGAGGCTTCTTTTATTACTAAAGCTTCTTATATTCTTGAAGCAGTTATTAAAATCAAACAAGCAGGTTATACACCTGTGTTGGCTCACCCCGAACGCTATGTGAACCTCAATGATGTAGAAGTAATCAATCGTTTAGCTTTTAATGGTGCACTTTTTCAAGTAAATATTGGCTCGCTGACGGGGTATTATTCAAAACAAGTACAAGAGGTGGCCGAATTACTCATTAATAAAAAACTGATAGCTTTTTTAGGGTCAGACTGCCATAGTCTCGCCCAACTCGAAAGCATAAAACAGGCTTTCAAACTAAAAACTTTCAAGGAAGCCACTCAACTCAATATTCTGAATAATACATTGATGGAGAAAAAAGCTACTATTTTTGCTTAAACTTCGTTTATTTTGATTGATAAGTAACTAACTGCATGGTTTCGCCATCAAAAACTGCATAACTATTGTGCCAAATCCAATCACCGAGGTTAATGTAGCGTGCAGTAGCCGTAATGTTCATCTCAGCCATGGTGTGTCGGTGTCCGAAAACATAAAAATCATGATGGGCTTTGGCTTCGATTTCTTTTGAATATTGTACTAAATGCTCACGCTCCTCGCCCAAAAACATTTCGGGTTTACGTTTTTTCTTCCAACTATTTTTTGTCCAGATTTGTCCGAGCAACATTCCGAGATTTGGGTGCATCACTCTACCGAAAAGAAATCGAGGGATTTTTCCCTCAAAAACCACTTTTAATAACTTATAACCAACATCGTCAGCACCGAGACCGTCGCCGTGACCTACATAAAAAGTTTTGCTATTAAAAGTAAAAACCTGTGGTCGGCGAATCGTACGAATGTTTAGTTCGGTTTCAAAATAATCGGTCATCCACATATCACGATTGCCCAAAAAGACAACTATTTCAATACCAGCATCCGACAATTCGGCTAATTTTCCAAAAAAACGTACAAAACCTTTTGGCACAACGTACTTATATTCGTGCCAAAAATCAAATAAATCACCCACCAAAAATATTACTTCGGCATCGTGGCGAATGTTTTCGAGCCAATTAATGATTCGTTTTTCACGGATGAGGCTTTCGGCGTGCGATGGAGCACCCAAATGAAAGTCAGAAGCAAAGTATATTTTTTTTCCTGCGGGTATAATGCGATTCATCAGAATTAACACGAAAAGTATAAAAATTAAACTTGGGTACAAAACACACAAAATTTTATGAATATTTTAAATGAAAACAGAAAATATATTAAAATTTTATCATTTTTAACACTAATTATGTGTAGTTTTGAAATAATACAAAATTTGATTTTGTAGAAAATCATCTTTACTTATATTTACGACCGAATTCTTATAAGACCAATTTATAAAACAATATTA
>JAIYBU010000097.1 GCA_027488335.1 Cytophagaceae bacterium | reverse complement strand
GTAGTCTCTTGGAACGATGCCGCTGACATGAATGATTCTGTACCCAACGATGCAGTCGTGATACCTTGTAATGTCGGACGAGCAACGGCTGGCATGGCGTCACGCACAACGATTTGTGCTAAGTCGGCACGCTTCAAGCGGCTGTTTTCGTCACGCATTTCACGGGCAGTAATAATCTGGCCTGGCTTATACTTATCAGAAGCACCCGCATCCATCACTACTTTTTTATCAAGAATCTTATCGTTTCCTGCACGTACAACCCACTTATCAACCATTTGGTTATCTAAGAAGAGTGTATCACCAGAGTCAATAACCTCAACTTTTTGCATCATCTGGCGAACAATCGTTTCGATGTGCTTATCAGAGATTTTTACCCCTTGTTGACGATATACGGCTTGTACTTCGTTTACTAAGTATTCTTGTACGGCGGTTGGCCCTTTGATACGAAGAATATCGGCTGGCGTGATAGCCCCATCAGAAAGTGGGTCACCTGCCAAAACGAAGTCTCCGTCTTGTACTAAGAATAATTTCGACAATGGCACCATGTATTTCATCTTGATACCATCTTTTGCTTCCACAAAAATCTCACGGTTACCACGTTTGATAGAACCGTATTGTACGATACCGTCAATCTCCGCTACAACCGCAGGATTCGATGGGTTACGAGCCTCAAATAATTCCGTGATACGAGGCAAACCACCCGTAATATCTCGGTTCATATTGATGGCACGTGGAATCTTAGCTAAGATTTGACCTGCTTTGATGATTTTTCCATCTTCTACCGTCAAACGAGCCAATACTGGCAAGTTATAGGCTTTTTCTTCTTCACCATTGCTTGTTCTTACGATGATTGAAGGGTTTTTCGTACGGTCTTTCGATTCGATGATAACTTTATCACGGAAACCAGTTTGCTCATCGGCCTCCTCTTTGTAAGTTACGTTTTCTTCGATTGCATCGTATTCTACCACTCCGTCAATATCGGCAAGGATAACGGCGTTGAATTGGTCCCAATGACAAAGAACATCGTTTTTATTAACTTGTTGTCCGTCTTTTACTTCCAATGTAGCACCGTAAGGTACGTTATTTACGATAAGAACGTTGTTTGTACCTGTCTCAAGGATACGAATCTCACCACGACGACCCAATACGGTTGTAATTTCGTTACCTTCACGGTCAGTTGACTGTACGGTACGCATTTCTTCCAATTGGATTGTTCCAGCAAATTTCGCTTTGATATTGGCTTCCGAAGCAACGTTTTGGGCAGTACCCCCTGTGTGGAACGTACGGAGTGTAAGCTGAGTACCTGGCTCACCGATTGATTGTGAGGCAATTACACCAACTGCTTCGCCACCTTCCGACATACGTCCAGTAGCCAAATTACGTCCATAACATTTCGCACAAACACCTGTTTGCGTTTCGCAAGTCAATACTGAGCGAATTTCTACGGTTTCGATAGCTGTTTCGTCGATTTCTGCCGCAATTTCTTCGGTGATTTCTTCGCCAGCTTTTACGATAAGTTTCTTAGTCAATGGGTCGATTACATCATAAACCGATGTACGGCCCAAGATACGCTCAGAAAGTGGTTCAACGATATCTTCGTTGTCTTTTAAAGCTGAAACCTGAATACCACGTAATGTTCCACAGTCGATTTCGTTTACTACTACGTCTTGAGCAACATCGTGCAAACGACGAGTTAAGTAACCAGCATCGGCAGTTTTTAGGGCTGTATCGGCCAAACCTTTACGAGCACCGTGGGTTGAGATAAAGTATTCGAGTACGTCGAGACCTTCTTTAAAGTTAGACAAGATTGGGTTCTCGATGATTTCTCCAACCGAGCCTTGAATATTCTTTTGTGGTTTCGCCATCAAACCTCTCATACCACCAAGCTGACGTACTTGTTCTTGCGAACCACGAGCTCCCGAGTGCATCATCATATAAATTGGGTTGAAACCAGCTTGGTCTTCTTCCAATTGTTTTAATAGAATCACACGCATCGAACTATTTACACGTCCCCAAATATCAATGATTTGGTTATAACGCTCACGCTCAGTAATGATACCGAACATATAGTTGTTTTGTACTTCTTCTACTTCTTTTTTCGCATCTTCAACGAGTTTTGCTTTTTCTTCTGGGATAATGATGTTATCCAAACCGATAGACAAACCTCCACGGAAGGCCGTTTGATAACCCAATTGCTTGATGTCATCTAAGAATTGTGCTGTACGAGCATAACCAGCCTCTTTAAATACACGACCGATAAGCTGTTGTAGCTTTTTCTTAGTCAATAATTCGTCGAGGTAACCTACTTCTTCAGGTACACACTGGTTAAACAAGATACGTCCAGCAACGGTATCAACGATTTTCCAAACCAATTCACCTTTTTCATTTTTCACTTTCACACGGCACTTGATGTGAGCGTGTTTTGAAACTGCTCCTTCATTCATCGCAATGATTACCTCTTCTGCCGAATAGAATGTAATACCTTCGCCTGGCTCTTTGTGCGTTGGAGTCGATTTACGTCCTTTCGTTACGAAGTAAAGACCCAAAACCATGTCCTGAGAAGGTACAGTAATTGGAGCTCCGTTGGCAGGGTTCAAGATATTATGAGCAGCCAACATCAAGATTGAAGCTTCCATGATTGCTTCCTGACCAAGCGGCACGTGAACGGCCATTTGGTCACCGTCAAAGTCAGCGTTGAAGGCTGTACAAACGAGTGGGTGCAATTGGATAGCTTTTCCTTCTACTAATTTAGGTTGGAAAGCCTGAATACCAAGTCTGTGGAGCGTAGGTGCACGGTTCAAAAGAACAGGGTGTCCTTTCAATACGTTTTCCAAAATATCCCAAACTACGGCGTCTTTTCTGTCAACGATTTTCTTTGCCGATTTTACGGTCTTAACAATGCCACGTTCAATTAACTTTCTGATAATGAACGGTTTGAAAAGCTCGGCTGCCATGTCTTTTGGTAAACCGCACTCGTGCAGTTTCAATTCTGGACCTACAACGATTACCGAACGACCAGAGTAGTCAACACGTTTACCGAGTAAGTTTTGACGGAAACGTCCTTGCTTTCCTTTCAACATATCTGAAAGTGATTTCAAGGCACGGTTACCTTCCGAACGAACGGCGTTTACTTTACGAGAGTTGTCGAACAATGAGTCAACGGCCTCTTGTAACATACGTTTTTCGTTACGTAAGATTACTTCTGGGGCTTTGATTTCTAACAAACGCTTCAAGCGGTTGTTACGGATAATCACACGACGGTAAAGGTCATTCAAATCGGAAGTTGCGAAACGACCACCATCCAATGGCACGAGCGGACGCAATTCTGGTGGAATAACTGGCACCATACGGATAACCATCCATTCAGGTTTATTTTCGATACGAGTGTTTGCATCACGTAATGCTTCTACGATTTTCAAACGTTTCAAGGCATCAGCCTTACGTTGTTGTGAAGTATCGGTAGCCGCAGCGTGACGAAGGTCGTATGATAATTGGTCTAAGTCAAGGCGAGAAAGCATCATTTCTAATGCCTCAGCACCCATTTTGGCGATAAATTTATTTGGGTCTTTATCGTCGAGCATTTGGTTATCACGTGGCAATTTGTCCATGATGTCCAAATATTCTTCTTCCGTCAAGAAGTCGTTTTTAGAAACGCCATCTTCACCTTTAATACCTGGTTGGATAACCACGTATCTTTCGTAGTAAATAATTTGGTCGAGTTTCTTCGACGACATACCTACTAAGTAACCGATTTTGTTTGGCAAACTACGGAAGTACCAAATGTGAGCCACAGGCACGACGAGTTCGATGTGTCCCATACGTTCACGACGTACTTTCTTTTCGGTAACTTCTACGCCACAACGGTCGCAGATGATACCTTTGTAGCGAATACGTTTGTATTTACCACAGTGACATTCCCAGTCTTTTACTGGCCCAAAGATACGCTCGCAAAACAAACCGCCCATTTCGGGTTTGTAAGTACGATAGTTGATTGTCTCAGGTTGTGTAACTTCGCCAAACGAACTTTCTAAGATTGACTCTGGTGAAGCCAAACTGATAGTGATGTTCTGGAAGTCACTATTGAGTTTTTTATTTTTCTTTAAAGACATTTTCAAGTATGATTGATGTGAAAATGATATGCTCATTTTAAGGTGTGTAATTCCGTAGAAAAACACACCTTTATAT
>JAIYBU010000188.1 GCA_027488335.1 Cytophagaceae bacterium | reverse complement strand
GATGCTAAATAGTTGATTTTGTAACCTTTAGCAACAAAAAGTTTTTCATAATGCGTTTCAATCCCGAAGTGTTCGGCCAATAATGGCGAAGTATATAAGTCAATGGTTTGCCTCAAAACTTCAAAACCAGCTGCAGGAATAGTGCCAAGAGAGTACTCAAAAAGAGGGTAATTATCTGTTTTGAAAAAGAAATCACCGCCATTTTTTAGGATTTTTTTGTAAAGACCTAAATATCGACTGTTAGTAAGGCGTTTCCGTTCTTCTTTATCTCGAGGCTGAGGGTCTGGATGAATCAACCAAATTTCATCAACTTCATTATCTTCAAAAAACTCTTCTAAAAAAGCCATTGAAGTTCTCAAAAATGCAACATTAGTAAGTCCCCAATCAGTGGCACGCTTACTACCACGTGCGATTCGGTCGCCTTTGATATCAATTCCAATAAAATTTTTATCTGGAAATTCTTTTGCTAAACCCGTTGTATATTCACCTTTACCACAGGCCAATTCAAGTACAACTGGATTGGAGTTTTTAAAATATCTTTCTCTCCATTTCCCTTTAATGGTCGTATAAAGTTCTTTGCCTCTTTCGACAACATTCTCAGATTCAGCATTATGCTGAAACCTTGGTAATTTTCTTCTTGCCACTCTCCTATTTTATTTATAAATTATTGATTATCAAATGTTTACACATTTTTACTTATTATACTTTTAATTATTTTAAATATTACTAATAATAAAATACTATTATTAATTTGATACTTTTAGAGCTATATGTTATCTAATTCTGCAACTACATAGGTACTTCCTCCTACATAAATAAAATCATCATTTTGAGCTAAATTAGTAACAAATTTAAGTGCATCATTAACTCTGAGAATTGAATATCCTGATAGCCCGTGCGATTTAGCTATTTTCATCAAATTCTCAACAGGCATAAAACGAGGATTTTCGGGTTGACAAAAACAATAAATTCCATCTTTAGGAAATAATTCAAGTATTTCGTCAACATTTTTATCTTTAACAAAACCTAAAATAAAGTATTTTTTCTTTACTTGCAGCCTTGATATTTGTGCCAAAACACTTTTTATTCCATGTTCGTTATGCCCAGTATCACAAATGGTAAGTGGAGACGCAGATAAGATTTGCCATCTTCCTTTCAAACCAGTCAAATCTACAACATTTGAAATACCATTTTTAAGAGCTTCATTAGAAATTTTAAAACCAATTTTATTAAGTACTTCAATACTTTGAATCACTCCAGCAATATTTTTTAATTGATATTTGCCAATTAATTGCGAAGATAAATCTTTATATAACAAAGTCTCCTCTGTACCATCCACTGAATACACATCAACTATTAACTTAGTTGATTGATTTTCCTTTTCAATTACCTTCAATTTTTCAGTGGCAAAATAAATTTCTGAGTCTGTTGATTGTGCCTTTTCTAAAAAAACTGGTTTAGTTTCTTCATTATATTCTGAAATTACTACGGGTACTTTTGGCTTAATAATACCTGCTTTTTCGCTGGCAATTTTTGGCAAAGTATCGCCCAAAATATTTACATGGTCAAAACCTATATTTGTAATAACACTGAGCTGAGGTGTAATAATATTTGTTGAGTCCAAACGACCACCTAAACCAACTTCAATTACGGCAATATCCACTTTTTCGTTTGCAAAAAAATCGAAAGCGATTCCAACACTCAACTCAAAAAAAGATGGTTTAAGTTTCTCAATAAAGTCTTTATGCTCTTGAACGAACGAAATTATATTCGCTTTTTGAATTGATACGCCATTTATTCTGAACCTTTCAGTATACTCTTTTAAGTGTGGTGAAGTATAAAGACCTGTTTTATAACCTGCACTTTGTAAAATTGCTGATAGATAATGAGACGTACTACCTTTTCCGTTAGTACCCGCTACATGAATTGTTTTAAATTTAAGATGAGGATTCCCTAAATAAGATGAGATTTTCAAAATGTTAGACAAATCTCCTTTAAATGCTTTTTCGCCATCACGGTGAAAAACTGGTAGCAGCGAATATAAATAATCTATTGTTTCTTGGTACGTCATTCGATTTAAAACTTTAGTGCAAAGCTAAGAAGATAGTAGCAAAACGTAAAATGTATTTAGCTGAATAAATGACAAATAAAAAAGGACATCCATTTTGAATGTCCTTTGATTTTTTATTGAATCAGGTTAATTACCCGACTGTATATTAATTGTAATTGTACCAGTTGCTCTTGGCGGTGGGGTTCCTTCGGGAGAAAGTACAGAACTAAGCTTTTGTTGGATATAATTTTTGTAAAAATTCTGTACCGATGGACTGACAGTAGATGAAACAACACTAATGCCAACTACATCTCCTGAATCATCAACCGTAACTTTGAATACAATTTTACCAGTTTCAGAAGAACCATCATCTGGAAGCGAAAGCTTCCTTTTATTCCAACCGCTTAATCCACCGATTGCAGCACCCGAGCCTCCACCTTTCCCTGGCTTACCCATCATACTTTTTCCATCAGGCGTTCCTCTTGGGTCTCCTTTATCACCAACTTCTCCTTTTTTACCATCTCCATTATTATTTCCTCCAACTCCGTCACGAGTACCAATTGTTCCGTTTGAGGAACTATTTGATTTTGCTCCACTTCCAGAACCAGTCCCACCTTTTTTCATTATCGAGCCTTCTTCCACCGAACGCTTTGCTGGTTCTGATTTTGGAGATTCTACTTTTGTTGGAGTTGGTTTAGGTTTTGTTTCAATTGGCGTTGGTTTTATAACAGGTTTGATTTCTACTTTTTTTACAGGCTTATTATTTTCCTTCTCAATTACAGGACTTTTTTCATCATCTGCCGTAATTACAGGTTTTGCTGGAGTCGCTTTAATTTTCACCTTTTCAACTTTCTCAACTGGTGGTGGCGTAACGACAGGCTTAGTTTTTAGAGGTTTGGCTTCAGCCTCATCTTTTTCTGATGGTTTAACATCATAATTATTTGGAGAAATGTTGGCTTTATTGGCGGTTTGAATGTCTCCACTTCCCACCAAATCTACTCCATAGTTGAGGTCTACTCCCTCTATTTCTTCGGGCGGTACATACATTAATTCTAAAAAAAACAATAGACCCAAAAATAAAGAGTAGATTACTAAACTCAATAAAAAAGCAGTAGTCTGATTTTGCTTATTTTCATTATCGAGCGATGCTGACTGCATAGTATAATATTTAATAAATTAGAAATAAATCTCGAATGGCTATTGGCGAATTATTTACGCTCAACAAGCACAGAGTTATAAAGGTTCAGCGACTTTAATAAAATTATTGCAAGCCACTTTTGTTTAAGTATCTATTTACATTTAAAAAACATAAAAAAACCTGTAAGTTTGGCTTACAGGTTTTTTATATCAATAGAATAGATTAGTTAGCTTTAATAATTGCTGGTCGTTCTCCAACTAATTTTGTGTGTTTTTCGGCAAGTTGAGTAGCTTCAGCAAAAGAACTTGCTTCGGCTGCAACTACTTTTGATAAATTCCCTACTTTGACAACACTTGGAGAAAATCCATTCTTTTGAAGAATCGATTGCAATTTTTCTACGTTTTCTAAACTTTTAAAAACACCTGAAACAATCAAATAACGCTTTTCGGTATCATTTATTGTTGTCACCTCCGCCTCAATAGTTGGCTTTACAACAGGTTTTATTACCTCAGATTTTACTTTAATAACTTTTGGGGCAATTTCAACAGTTTTTGGTGCTTCTAATTTAAGTTCAGTAGTAGCCAAGGGTTTTTCATCAAAATTAGGTTTGATGATTTCTGTTTCTTCAGTTGGAGTTTTAACAGCTACTTTTTGGACTACTTCTTCCTTTTTAGGAATATAGTCAAGAGGATTAAAACTACTTTTTGCGGTATCACTACTATTCTTAGGACTCGAAAAAAGAACAACAAATAAACCAGTTGATAAAAGTAAAATCGGTATAGAATAAAGAGCATAAGTCCAACCAGTAGATTTTCTTACGGCTGTACTCGAGTAAGATGTCTTATGAACCAAAAGTTCTTCAGCATCATCTTCAAAATTTTGACTATACGTATATTTCTCTTTTGTAATTTGTCGAGGAAATAAACTATCGAAACCAAAACTTTCACTATAAAAATTATTTTTTCTGTCTGGCTCGAAGACTAAATTATTTTCTTCATTTAATACAAAATTTCCAACTTTATCAAAACTAAAATTCTTTTCAGTTGCTAATGATTCTTTGATGTCAGTCACGAAAGATTGTATTTTTCTCTTTGCTTCATCAATGGTTACACTTTCGCGTCGAGAAATATGTGTAGCCAATAATCCATCATCTTGTTTTAAAATCTCGTTGAAAGCAATTCGTTTTTGTGGTGGCATTAATGAGCCACTAATTTCATTGAAACTTGAGGGTAAATAGTTTGCAATAAAAGCCCCAAAGTTAGGTACGGTCACGTAGTCGTGTTCGTATAGTAAGGTACGTATATGGTCAGCAATTGGTCTCATAAGAGATATTATAAATTTGGAGTCCTTTATAATGCTAAATTAAAACGAAAAATTGACTCCTACAAGAAAATTCAAACCTTGTTGTGGATAATAGAGATAGCGTTCGTATTTTTTTCCTAAAATGTTGTTTAATTTTACAAAAGCAGTAAATTGTTTTCCGAAAAGGTAATCGAATTCAGCATTCATATCAAAAATTGCTTTGTTGGTTACGAGAGTATTAGTGGTAGGATTTTTGGCAAAAGTCTTTCCAATATAAGCTAAATCTAAATTGGCAATGAGTCTATCCGAAACGATTAATGTATTTCCCCACTTTACGGTAACGAGTGGACGATGGAATGGTTTTTCGTAGGCTCTTCTTTGGTAATGATTTATTTCGGTACGAAGATAAGTACGCCAGATTTGTGCAGGTTGGTAATTTAATTGCACGTTTACATTTACATATTGTGTTTTTAGACTATCATACAAAACAGCAAACTTAGCAGTATCGGCTAAAATTTCGTTGGCTTTGGGAGCATAATTATTAAAATAATACAAGTTTTTGTAATAGCCCATTGAGCCTCTAAAATTAAAGCTTAGTCCGGAAACTATGTCACCTTTACCACCGACATAGTATTCTTGCAATTTTTCAGTATTAAATAATTGAGTTTGAGGTTTCAAGTAAGGGTTTTCAGTCAAGAAACTACCCAATGTATTACGAATAATATCGCCATTATAACCTGCAAAAAAATAAATTAAACTTGGAAATTTGTAAGTAAGTTCAACCGTTGGAAATCCTTTTGTACGATTAATTTTCTTTACTTCATCAAATTCATTAACGGCTTTATAACCGATACTCGCACCAAAACGATTAAGATTCACTTTGAATGAAGGCTCAACTCTAAATAGGTTGCGTTTGTCAACTTCGCCGTCGCTCCGTTGAGCCATGTTGGCGTCAGCATCAACAACAGCAATAAATTTTTCTTCAATAATTGGAAAATAAGCATTGAAGGTTGTTGTCCAATCAGTTTCTTGAGCAGCATAATTATCTTTCAACGAACGAATATTAGTTTTTAAAGAATAATCAACTCTTGGGTTTGGAGCAATATTTTCAAACCCAACATTGAAATTTAGAGTGTTCAGAATCTGACGAATTTCTTTACGGTCAAATTCAACTCTTGGACGCTTATAACCATAAAAATAATATTGGTCACGATTATAAGAAAGTCCGCCATTAATTTGAAACTTATCGGCCAAATATTTTCCTGTCAACTCCGCTTTATCATACATATTTGCAGAGTTTTTATCATCTACGGGGCCACGATTGGTAGAATTGTGCATGGCATGAACCCCAAAAATCATTTTGCTATCTTGAGCAGAATTTACGTATAATTCACCAAAAATTCTTCCAAAATTTCCAGCTCCGAGACTTACATAATTATTGTATTTCTCTCCCTCTTCCTTCTTTTTTCCAACATCAGGCAAAACTACAGTTGGATTAAATTTAACCTCTTCGATACCTTTTAACTTACGGTCGAAGAAAGAGTATTTCATCTGACGGTCTTCGGGATTTTGTTTTACTGGAGGGATTTTTTCAAAGACCCTATTGGCAGGTGGAAGTTCTACCTTACGGTCTTTTGTAATTACAATATCGTCATCTAATTGTGCAAAAACACTTGTATTTTTGATTAAGATTATGCCAAAAATCGACATTACTCTAAAAACTTTTAGCTTAATCGTAGGTTGAATTATATGTATTTTGAGGAAATCCATGATTTTAAGTTTATTTTAAGTTTACTCGCTTAACTTATTGATTATGGGAGTTTAACATAATGCAACTCTATCTATTCTTTGTTTTCTATGTCTTTTAGTTTCTTTTTTGCTACATCAATTGTTTCGGGAGTATCCGAATTTTCAATAACCGATTTGAGAGTTGCTTTTGCCATAAAATAATCATTCATGCCGATATAGTTATCTGTTATCAGCAAGAAACTTTTTTCGTACCAATAGACAAATTCAGAAAAATCTTGAGCTAATTCTTGTAAAGTTTTTATCGATTCTTTATATTTTCTGGCCTTATATTGCATTTCGCCAATAAAATATTTTGCCTCTGCTCCATTATTATCTTTCGCCATTGCAATGGTCTTTTTCAACTCCTCTTCTGCTTTCACATAATCAGCTTTTTGCATGTAAGCCTTACCGAGTTGCAGTTGAGCTTTATTGGTTGCACCCATAACAATACTTCCGCCATTATTGATAATTTCACGACAAAAGACAATCACCGAATCTTGGTTTCCAGTAGTGTAATAGGCATCAGCCAAACCTTGCCATGCCGTTACAATATCACGCTTGTTTTGAGAGGTTGTTAATACGGTCCGGTAGTTCGTGATTGCATTTCGGTAGTTTTTATTAGATACCTCAATCGCTGCCGCTCGCAATGCAGATTTAGTAACGAAAGTTGTACGATTATCGGCAATTACTTGATTATAGAATTTCAAGGCATTGGGTCTATCGTTTGCAATATAATATGAGTCAGCGATGTAATATTTTGCTTCAAAACTATTGTTGCTACTTGGGTAATTTCGGATATATTTTTGAAAAGCAGTAATTGCTTTATCGTATTTTTCATTCAAATAAAGGTTTTTTGCCGACTCATACTCCAAATTTTCTACAGAACCATTGGCAGGGTTTACTTTTTTATACTCGTCAACTATCGTAGAGAAATCTTCCGGACGCCCAACCGAATTTAAACTTTCTTGTAAACCCAGTAGAGCATTATCTGCTTCATCTGAACTTCCGTAACGTTGTAAAATGACTTTATAATCAATAATTGCCGCCTCGAAGTTTTTAATATTTGAATAAGCCAAGGCTCTTTTGGCTAATGCTTTTGGTATTAAAGCACTTTTTGGACGGTCACGAACCATTTTACTTAAAATTGTAATAGCACTTTGGTTATCTCCTTTATCAAGTTCTAAAACTCCACTCTGATAAAGAGCATCATCCACTAAACGAGAATTTGGATATTGTGTTGAAAGTCTATCAAAAAGTTGTTGAGCTTCTTGATTTTTACCCAAAAAAGTTAACGTAAGTGCTTTCTGGTACATGGCATAATCCTTCTCAGTTTTATTTTCTTTGATTGCTTGGTCGTAGTACGTAATGGCGTCATTATAATTCTTTGTTGCCAGATAACAATCACCGATTCGGACCAAAGCATCTTCAAAATTTTGTCGACTGGATTCGTCACGTCTTCCTTTCAAAAACTCTTTGAAATAATTACTCGCCTGTTTGTAGTCTTTATTATTATAATTTAAATATGCCAAACCATAACGGCTTTTTTGTCTGAGTACTTCGTTAGGAACTGTAAGTACATCTTTATATAGTACATCAGCTTCTGGAGACTTAACAGCATAAGCAGCTTCGGCTTTCCAAAACATAGCGTTGTTTTTCAACTCACCATTAACTGATTGCGATAATGATTTATCAAAGTATTGAATAGCACGGGTATATCGTTCGGCATTAAAGTCTAAAACTCCTTGATTATAGCACAGGCGTTGATATGCCAAATTGATTTTGTTAGTACGTTTCTTTAATCCTTCAATGTAAGAAATTGCTTGTGAATAATTGTTTGAATCAAACAAAACATCGCTCAAAATCTCATTAACTTCATCTTCGTATTTCCCGTTTGGATAACTTTTGAGGTAATCTTGTAATTCATTGATTCCCTGTTGATTATTTCCTAAATCAATGGCAACTTTCGCATAATTAAATTGAGCCTCTTCTTTGATGACTTTATCAAAATTAGCAGATTTTGCACGGTCAAAAGCTACCAAAGCAGCGTTCAAATCATTCACTTTCAATGAAGAAATACCTAAATAATAGGCAGCTTGTTGTCCAATTTCTGAGTTTTGAGCAGCAATCTTCTTGAAATTTTCTACTGCTTTATCAAAGGCATTGGTTTTGTATAAACTGTAAGCATGGCGGAAAGTAACTTGATTTGAAACCGAACCACGTTTAAAATTTCTATATTTATCGTAATACTTTGCTGCTTTTACAAAATCATCTTTAAAATAACAAACCTCAGCCGTAACCAAACATATATCATCAATCTTTTTGCCATTCGGTTTTTCGATGATTGGCTCTGTGTATGCCAATAATTCATCATGTTTCTTTTGAACATACAAAATATTGGCAATCCAGTTCGGAATTTCGATACGATATGGATTTACGTTTTCCACTCTTTTTAAATCATTGAGAGCGGCATCATAATTTTCATTTTTGTAGTTTATCACACCCGCATAGTAAGAAGAATGCGATTGATAATCAGAGGCAACCGCTTTCACAACATTGAAAATTGGTAATGCCCGTTGAAAATTATTTGTTTGATAATACGAAACCGCCAGTTTGTATTTCATTTCGAGCGATTGTTGACTATCGTTTGCATCGGTAGTTGCCTTTTCAAGATAAACGATAGCCCTTTTATAGTCACCTTGGTCATAGAAATATTTCCCCAAATCATTGTAAATTACTTTTGCTTTAGGATGGTCGGAATGATTAACCACAAAACGCTCAATGTCGATATCAGCATCAATGGCTTTTGCGTATAACCCCGACAAGGCAGAATAATATTCAGCATTTGTCAGATTAAACTCATTTTCTTTAAGTGTTTTTTCGGTGAGTTGAATGTAGTGCTTGAATTCTTCTCGAGAAGCCGTATAGACTTTTTTTTGAAAGAGGTCAATTCCTTTGTTGTAGTGAGATTCGGGGTCAGTATATGCAAGCGTATTTTGCGAATAGGAAGCATGACTGACTTGCAATAAAGTACCGAAGAGCAAAGCGAAACGTCGCCCTGAAACAATAAATTTATTCATGGAATTAAGGATAGTAAAACAAAAACCAAGTTAGGTAAAAAAATTAAATCAAACAGAATGCCAAGTTTATATTTGCGAGAAAAATGACGTAATTTCATGCAAAAAACGATATTTTTATAAAAAAATTGTTTATCAAGTTTCAACAACAAACAAATCCTTAATTTTCAATGAAAAAAACTTTTTTTAGGCAACTCCCACTTTTTCTATCACTGATTGTTATCAACCTTAGTTTTGCAAAAACTATTGAAGAAACCACAATTCCAAAAACTAATATCGTTTATGAATTATCCATGTCGGAACCTTGGACACATTATTTTGAGGTAAGTATGACTCTCAACGATATTGAAAAAATTGATGCTTTAAACAAAAAAGATTATATCGATTTTAAAATGCCAGTTTGGACTCCTGGTTCATACTTGGTTAGAGAATACGCAAAAAACGTAGAATCTGTAAAAGTATCTGATGGCAAAAAAGATTTAAAGTTTGAGAAAATCAGCAAAAATACTTGGCGAGTTTATGGAAAAAACGCTAAAATAATAATCAGTTACAAAGTTTATTCTTTTGAACTAAGCGTTAGAAATAGTTTTTTGGATGATTCTCATGGTTATCTAAATGGTGCGAGTATGTTTTTTTACATTCCAGAATTAAAAATGTCACCTTCTATTCTAACAATTAAACCATATAAAAACTGGAACACCATTTCGACTGGCCTCAAAAGAGTTTCTGATAAAGATTTCACTTATTTCTCGCCAGATTTTGATATTTTGGTTGACAGCCCTATCGAAATTGGAACACATAAAGTATTAAATTTCAAGGCTTTAGGCATTCCACATACAATAGCGTTGTATAGCAATGCTCCACTTCTCGCGGATGAAAAACTAACCGTTGAAACTTTCAAAAAAGTTACAGAAGCCGCAGCAAGTGTTGTAGGCGAACATCCCTGTGAAGATTATACGTTTATTATTCATCAGCTACCAGGTATTGGTGGCGGACTCGAACACTTAAATTCTACGACTTGTCAAACTTCGCCAAGTGCGTATATGAATGAAAGCACAATGAAGAATTCGATGAGTTTAATTGCTCACGAATATTTCCATCTTTGGAATGTAAAGCGTATTCGACCAATAGCACTTGGGCCATTCGATTACGAAAACGAAAATTATACCCACATGCTTTGGGTCTCGGAAGGAATTACTTCTTTTTATGAAGATAATATTTTGTTACGTGCGGGTATTTACACACCAGACGATTATATCAAACGTGAACAAATTGCGATTAGTAGCATAGAAAATCAGGCTGGAAATGCTGTGCAACCAGTAGCTGAAGCAAGTTGGGATGCTTGGATTAAGTATTATCGACCAAATGAAAATTCAAAGAATAGTACAATTTCTTACTATGACAAGGGCGGCGTTTTGGGAGCATTATTAAACCTTTATATTTTGGGCGAAACCAAAGGCCAAAAATCACTCGATGATGTATTTCGTTATTTATGGAACGAGTATTACAAAAAACAAAAAAGAGGATTTAAAGACGATGAATTTCAAAAAGCTTGTGAGTTGATTTCAGGAAAAAATATGGATTCATTCTTCGATAAGTACGTTTGGAAAGCAGAACCAATTGCTTATAATGAATTTTATAAATATGTTGGAATGACTTTAAATAAAGAAACCGACTCAAATACGCCATTTTTAGGAGTATCAATTTCAAACGGAAAAATTTCAAGCGTTCAAAAAGGAACATCTGCCTACGATGGAGGATTGAATGTAAATGATGAAATATTGGAAATCAACGGTATTCGAACAATAAACCCAACGGCTGCACTATCTGACAAAAAAGTTGGAGATAAAGTTGCAGTAAAAGTGAAACGCTTTGGACAGGAATTTACGTATGATTTAGTTTTAAAATCGAATCCAGCGATTAAATTCAAACTTGAAAAAGTACAAAATCCATCACCTGAGCAAGAAGCACTTTACAAGAAATGGTTATTCATAAAATAATTATTCTAAGACAAAAAAAGCTCGCTTCTCAGCGAGCTTTTTTATTAATCTACCGAATCTAAAATTAGTTCAAAATCGTCGGCCATTGCTTTAAATCTTGTTACGACTTTTTCCATAAAAGTATCACCCAGCATTTCTTCAATTTCATCTTCTCCCGATACATCATATTCACTAACTTTGTATGTCTGTTCATACATACCCGCTTCAAACTTTATGATAAACTTATTATTCCAAGCATAAAGTGAGGCTTTGCAAAAATTATTTGGAATCTCTTTTATAAATTTCATTTTCGAATAACTTGTTGATTATGCTGCAATGTTACGAAAGTATTTTCAAATCAAAAAACAAAAGACAAATTTTAATCATACAAACTATAAATTAAGAATGAAAAATACTTTTAATACTTTTAGATTTATTTATATTTTTCTACCTATTATTTTGTTATTTAGCTGTGGAAGAGCTAAAAAAGATACAGAATTATTTTTTATACAAGGAAATGTGGCGTATAAGAAAGGGAACTATGAAGAAGCCATTAAATTTTATACGGAAGCCATAGAAAAAACTCCAAAATTTGCGGATGCCTACAATAACCGAGGAAGAGTGAAACTTGAATTAGATAATTTGGAAGGTGCAATTCAAGATTTTGAAAAGGCAGTTTCGATTGATGATAAATTTTATATGGCAAAGTTTAATTTAGCTGAGGCTTATTCAAATACGGATAAACTGGAAGAATCTTTAGTTTTATTAAAACAAATTTCAAATCAATATAAAGATTCATCATTCTATTATGTTACTTTAAGCAATGTATTTATTCAAAAAAATAACTTTTCAGAAGCTAATTCTAATCTTGCAATTGCTTTAAAATTAAACCCAAAAAATGATAAAGCTTTCACGAACTTAGGTTACATACAATACTCAGACAAAAATTACGAAGCTGCCAAACAAAACTTTGAGAAAGCCATCAGCTTAAATCCAAAACAAGATTTTGCATTAAATAACTTAAGTCTGATTTATGCTCAACAAGAAAAATACGCAAAAGCAATCGAAATCGTAGAAAAGGCGATTGAAATAAATAAAAATGAAATTTACCAAAACAATAAAGCCTACTACTTACTAAATTTAGACAAACTCGAAGAAGGGAAAAAACTCTTAGATATAGTGCTCGAAAAAAACAAAAACAGTGCTTGGGCTTATAGAAACTTGGGGGTATATTTTTTAAAAACTAAAAACTTTACCAATGCTAATGAAAACTTTTTGAAATCTGACAAAATTGACCCGACTGTTGAATTATTGAATTACTATTTGGGACTAACACAACAAAGCCTTGGAAATAAATCCAAGGCTTGTGATTATTGGTTAGTTGGTCAAAAACTTAATGAAGCAAAGTCGATTGAGATGTTAACTAAAGTTTGCAAATAATTCTTTGTATGTAGCAAAAACAGTCACATTTCGAGAGCCATCTACTTCCACTTCAATTACCACTGGTCGGCTCGTTTTTTGATGAAGCAAGTTTAACGCATTTTCAAGACTTGCTTCATCGTCAACTTTATGGTATTCAACATCATTTTCTTTACAAAAATATTCCGCCGAACTATTTTGTTGGGTTTCAAAATATACTCCAACTTCAGGCTGTTTACTTGGCCCATCAATTATCCTAAAAATGTTTCCACCGTGATTGTTAATTAAGATAACTCGCAGATTATCAGGCAAATACGTATTCCAAAAAGCATTTCTGTCATAAAAAAAAGACATATCTCCTATCAAACAAGTGACAATTTTATCAGTTTTTAAAGCACTTCCAACAGCTGAACTAAGTGAACCATCAATACCACTTGTGCCTCGATTGGCAAAAACTTCGACGTTTTTACCTTTTTCTAAGCCTATGAGATTTGAATATCTCACTACCATACTGTTAGCAACGTGAAATATCGAATTCTCAGGCAGTTTGTCTATCACATTTCTGATAACTTTAAACTCACAATAGTCAGCATCTTTCAAGAAACTATTCAGTATGTGTTTTGCTTTAATACTTGCCTCATTCCAAAAGTCAAAATATTGATTATCTACATCTTCATCTCCCTCTTTAAAATTCTGAAAATCTAAATCATCAAAAAGTTGCTTAAAAAAATATTCGGGTGAAACTTCAACTTTATTAGTCAGGGTTTGGAATGGGTCAATCAAATCTGGATTTTCTTGAATATGAAAATGATAGGTAGGTCGATTTTTACGAATAAACATTTTTAAATTCTTTGAAATAACTGACTTTCCGCAAGTAATTATCAAATCAGGTTTTAGCATTGTCTTGAAAGCAACGTTTTTTGAAGACAAAAAAACATCAGCTAAAATTGGTTCGACCGTATTTATATTTGAAATAATATCAGCAATTACAGGAATACCGAGTTCATCCGAAAACTTTGCTAAAGTTTCATTCAATTCCGAACTTTGACGATGCCCGACTATAATTAATTTATTTTTACAGCTGTGCCAAATTTCTTTAAAATCATTCCAAAACTGATTGGAAAGTTTTTTCTCAATTTCAGCATTAGAAATAATTTTTACATTCCTATCAAAAGTAATTTCCTCCTCAGCTGTTGGATAAAACGGTTCTCTAATCGGAACATTAATATGAACAGGCCCTTTCGGATGAGTTTGCGTGAGATTAATTGCTTCATTCAGCACTCGCTCAATTTGCCAAATGGCATCAACATTTGTATAATCAGCGGGCAACTCAAAACTTTTCTTCACATGCTTTCCATAAATTTCTCTTTGAAAAATCGTCTGTCCATCATATTGGTGAATCCATTCAGCAGGTCGGTCGGCTGTAAGGACAATCATCGGTATTTCTTGAAAATATGCTTCTGCCACTGCTGGAGCAAAATTATATGCAGCAGTTCCTGAAGTACAAATTAAAGCAAGCGTTTCTCCAGTAATTTGAGCCATCCCCAATCCGATAAATCCAGCCGAGCGTTCGTCACTAATACTAAAAGTTTCAATATCTGGGTGGCGTACCATTGATATAGTAAGAGCAGCACTTCTTGAGCCAGGGCAAAGAATTGCGGTTTTTACATTTTTCTTTGAAAAAATTTCTGCAATATTATGTATAGGTTGTAAAATTGCCATTTCCAAAAATAGATTTTATGAATACAAACAAAAAAAGGCACGATAAACGCACCTTTTTTATAATTATTTTTTGCATTTAAAACGATTGAATTATTCCAATATTCATTCATTCAAAATTAATTTTAACCTAAATAAGCCTTCAAAGCTTTACTTCTTGAAGTTTGACGTAAACGGCGAATTGCTTTTTCTTTAATCTGACGTACACGCTCACGAGTAAGATTAAATTTCTCACCAATTTCTTCAAGCGTCATGGCTTGTTCCCCATTCAATCCAAAATAATAAGTGATAACTTCTGCCTCACGTTGCGTCAAAGTTGATAACGCTCGCATTACTTCTCTACGAAGTGAATCATCAATCAAACCTTGGTCAGGTTTTACCTCACTATCATTTTCGAGTACATCCAACAAACTGTTTTCTTCTCCTTGTACAAAAGGAGCATCAACCGATACATGGCGACCAGAAATTTTTAAAGTATCAATAACCTCGGCAGCTGTAATCTCCAATACTTCGGCCAACTCTTCTGGTGAAGGCTCTCTTTCAAACTTCTGCTCCAAATCAGAGAAAGTTTTTGAGATTTTATTGAGTGAACCAACACGGTTCAACGGTAAACGAACAATACGTGACTGCTCGGCCAACGCTTGTAAAATTGACTGGCGAATCCACCATACGGCATACGAGATAAACTTAAAACCACGGGTTTCATCAAATCTTTGTGCAGCCTTAATCAACCCTAAGTTTCCTTCATTAATTAAGTCACCCAACGACAAACCTTGATTTTGATATTGTTTCGCTACCGAAACCACAAATCGTAGGTTTGCTTTTGTTAAACGCTCTAACGAATATTGGTCTCCATCTCTAATTTTCTGTGCAAGAATAACTTCCTCATCGGGAGTTAGCAAATCTACTTTTCCAATTTCTTGGAGATACTTATCAAGAGATTGGCTCTCACGATTGGTAATTTGCTTACTAATTTTTAGCTGACGCATATCTTATTTTTAACGGGACAATGCCCAACAGATTACTATTATAACGTAAAAAACTTAAATACCTTGACTTAAAGAACAAATAAAATTAATTAAATGTTCATCAGTAAATCTGATTACTGGTTATTGAGAAGTAGTTATTGATTTTGCAATTAAAATTCTTTGGGTAGAATTTTCTACAACCAAATCTTTATCTAATAGCAAAAACTAATTACCCAATATACAAATTATTTCTTCTCTGGTCTTGGTAAAAGTGCTTTTCTTGACAAACGGAATTTTCCAGTTTTCGGGTCAACTTCAAGTAATTTCACTTGTAATTCTTCACCGATTTCTAAAACCCCGTCCATACTTGGTAATCTTTCCCACGAAATTTCAGAAATATGAAGTAAACCTTCTTTTCCTGGCATAAATTCAACGAAAGCTCCGAATGGTTGAATTGATTTTACTTTTGCATCATAAACTTCGCCCACTTCTGGTGTAGCTACAATTCCGTAAACTCTTTTCTTCGCTTTGTCCATACTCTCGCCGTTTGATGAGAAAATAGAAACATAACCTTTACCATCTTTTTCTTCGATAGTGATTGTTGCACCAGATTCACGTTGAATCTCTTGAACAATCTTACCGCCTGGTCCGATTACAGCTCCAATAAATTCTTTATCAATTACGATAGTAAAGGCACGAGGAGTATGAGGTTTCAACTCTGGTCGAGACACAGCAATTGATTCTTTCATTTTACCCAAAATATGGATACGTCCTTGTTTGGCTTGCATCAATGCTTGTTCTAACACTTCAAACGATAAACCACCAATTTTAATATCCATTTGGCAAGCTGTGATACCATCCTCAGTACCAGTAACTTTAAAGTCCATATCACCCAAGTGGTCTTCATCACCTAAGATGTCAGATAATACAGCCCATTTTCCAGTCGCATTGTCAGTAATTAATCCCATTGCAATACCCGAAATAGGAGCTTTAATTGGCACACCTGCATCCATCAAAGCCAAACATCCCGCACAAACAGTTGCCATTGACGACGAACCATTTGACTCAAGAATATCGGATACAACACGAATCGTATATGGATTCTCTGAATCTGGAGGAAGAATTTTCTTTAACGAACGTTGAGCTAAATTTCCGTGCCCAATTTCACGACGACCAGCCCCACGGTTAGGCTTGATTTCACCCGTTGAGAAACCAGGGAAATTATAGTGCAAGAAAAACTTACTGTATCCAGAAAGCATTACTTGGTCAACAATCATTTCATCAAGCTTAGTACCAAGCGTTGCAGTTGTTAATGATTGCGTTTCACCTCTTGTAAATAAGGCAGCTCCATGAGCCGATGGCAAGAAATCTACTTCACAAACAATCGGACGAATCTCGTCAAGTTTGCGACCGTCGAGTCTCTTACGTTCATCAAGTACCATATTTCTTGAAGCATAGTATTGAATATCACCGAAGTAAGGTTTGATAAATTGCTTTTTCTCAGCTAATTCTTCTTCCGAAAGAGAAGCTATAAACTCATCCAGAATTGCCCCAAATTTCTCTTTTCTTACTTCTTTCTTATTATTACCTTCTAAACATACTGCATAAACTTTGTCATAAAGCTCTTTGTTCATGCGTTCACGTAGTTCTTCATCATGATTCTCATGATTATACACACGCTTTTCAGTTTTACCAACGGTAATTCCGAACTCTTTTTGAGCATTTACTTGTACGATAATAGCTTCATGAGCAACCTTAATTGCTTCAATCATCTCTTCTTCGGTACACAAGTCAGCTTCACCCTCAACCATAATAATATTATCAACCGTTCCTGCAACAATTAAATCTAACGAAGCAGATTTGATTTGTGTAGTAGTTGGATTTACGATATAATCACCATTTATTTTCGCAACACGTACTTCTGAAATTGGGCCGTTGAATGGAATATCAGAAACGGCAATGGCAGCCGATGCAGCTAAAGCAGCCAACGCATCTGGTTGAACCTCGGCATCCGCCGAAATTAATGTTACAATCACTTGCACTTCTGCATGATAATCTTCAGGGAAGATTGGGCGTAAAGCACGGTCAATCAAACGACTGATAAGGATTTCATTATCAGAAAGTCTTCCTTCACGACGTTGGAAGCTTCCTGGGATTTTTCCTGCTGAACCAAATTTTTCTTGATAATCAACTGAAAGAGGCAAAAAGTCAGTTCCCTCTTTGTGTTCTTGAGCAGCTACAACCGTAGCTAAAAGCATGGCATTGCCACTTCTCACCACTACTGAACCGTCAGCTTGTCTTGCAAGTTTTCCAGTTTCAAGGGTAATCACTTTGCCATCGGGCATTTCGATGGTCTTAGTGTGAATGTTAAACATTTTTAGTTTAAATTAAAGCCACGTATCCGCTTTCGACGTGGTAGTTTGTTATCCGAATTCCGCGGGGATAAAATTGATATATAACGATG
>JAIYBU010000199.1 GCA_027488335.1 Cytophagaceae bacterium | reverse complement strand
TAGATTTGGTATGTCGGACACCGACCTATTCTCGAATAAATAAGACCGAATAAACATGTAGAAGGCTCGACAATTGCCAAGTTCGGACCAGGGTTCGAGTCCCTGCGTCTCCACTAAAACTAAAAGTCTGATAATCAGCGAATCGTTCACCGTTGATTATCAGACTTTTTTCTTTTTAAAAACATTCTTTTCAATAGTCAGTTTCAAACTTAAATCATCTATAATTATCCAGAAATACATACCAATTCACCTTTTCATGAAAGAAACACTCTTAGGAAACGATTTAATCGAAATTGAAAAACAAATTTGGCATTTACTCGAACAATCTGTAAAAAATGCCAAGTCAGCATTTCATCAGGCTTATGTTGCTACAATTCATAATAACCTTCCCGAACAACGAACGATAGTTTTACGAAACATCAAAAAAAAAAAAAAAAAACTACGTTTCCATACCGATATTCGTTCCGAAAAAATTAAACATCTACAAAATAACCGTTCACTAAGTTGGTTGTTTTATGATACAGAACTTAAGCTTCAACTCAGAATATATACCAAGGCAGAAATATGTTATAATGATGAAATTGCAAAAGTAGCGTGGGAAAACTCAAGGTTATCAAGCCAAATGTGCTACACAACACAAGCCAAGTCAGGAAGTATCATAGACAAGCCTGAGGTTATTGATGTAAATCAGAAAGATATTGAACCTGAGTTATTAGAGTTTGCACGAAATAATTTTTGTGTGGTCGAAGCAAAAGCATTTACGATGGATTTTGTTTTTCTAAATGCTAAAGGCAATAAAAGAGGCTTTTTTGATTATAACGTAAATAAGTTTTACTGGCGACAGATTTAGAAAAGATATTTTTTGATTGAATAGTCATAAAATGTTAACTTACAGCATATTTAATATTTCTATCCAATCTTAAACTCATCCTTCAATTATGAAAGTAAAAGTGCTTGGTGTACTACTGTGTAGTGCAGTTTTATTCCAAAATTGTACATCAAAAAAAGAAGAATCTACTACAAGTGATTCAACAGTAACTACAAATAAAATCGAAAAATCGAGTTATGGAAAACTACCTACTGGTGAAGCTGCCGACCTTTATACACTAAAAAACAGTGCAGGCATGGTTGTAAAAATAACTAATTATGGAGGAATTATCACATATTGGTCAACTCCCGATAAAAATGGCAAATATGCGGATGTAGCTTTGGGTTGCGATTCGCTGGGTGGCTATTTAAAAGGAGTTCCATATTTTGGTGCATTGATTGGCCGATACGGTAATAGAATTGCAAAAGGGAAATTTACCTTGGATGGCAAACAATACACTTTGGCTCAAAATAATGGCGTCAATGCACTTCACGGCGGTAAAAAAGGATTTGATAAAGTAATATGGACAGCAACCCCCATTGACGGAGAAGAACCTCAATTGAAACTTACTTATACTTCTGCCGATGGTGAAGAAGGATATCCTGGAAAATTGGATGTTGAAGTAATTTACACATTACAAAAAGATAATTCTTTAAAGATTGATTATAAAGCAACTACCGATAAACCAACGGTTGTTAACTTAACAAACCATGCTTACTTTAACCTCACTGGCGATTTCAGCAAAGAAATTCTTGACCACGAGGTGATGCTCAATGCCGATAAGTTTTTACCAGTTGATGCCACCTTGATTCCAACAGGCGAATTGAAAGCGGTGGCAGGAACACCTTTTGATTTTACAAAATCATTTAAAATCGGTGCGAGAATCAATGATGCGAAAGATATTCAGATTAAATACGGTAAAGGATATGACCATTGCTGGGTAGCAACTGATTCGAGCAAGAACTTAAAAATGATTGCAAGTGTTTATGAGCCAACTTCAGGGCGTGTCATGGAAGTTTTAACCACCGAACCAGCAGTTCAGTTTTATACAGGCAACTTCTTGGATGGTGTGCCAGCAGGAAAGGGCGTTAATTACAAATTTCGTACTGGTTTTTGCTTAGAAACTCAACATTATCCAGATTCACCCAATCAAGCAAAATTTCCAACGACGATTCTGAAACCAAACGAAACTTATCAAACAACGACTGTTTATAAGTTTTCTGCTAAATAAATTAAAGTAAGTTTTACGAAAGGCTTCCCTTAAAGAGAAGCCTTTCATAATTAAATTCTAACTCAACAAGCTCTCCATTCGCAAGGTAACAGCTCGTTTGTGAGCTTCTAAAGATTCGGCCTCGGCCATTAGTTCTACTGTTCGACCAATATTCAAAATCCCTTCCTTAGAAATTTCTTGGAAAGTAATTTTCTTCACAAAACTATCTACCGAAACGCCGCTGTAAGCTCGTGCATATCCATTAGTTGGCAGAGTATGATTTGTTCCCGAAGCATAATCTCCACACGATTCGGGCGTATAATTTCCCAAAAATATTGAACCTGCATTAATTATTTTTTCGCCTACCTCATTGTAATTTTCAACTGCTAAAATCAAATGCTCAGGAGCATATTCGTTGAGCATATCAATGCAGTCTTGTTGATTTTCAAGCAAAATAATTTTTGAATTTTCGATTGCTTTTGATGCTAAATCTCTTCTTGGCAAACGATTCAATTGACCAGAAACAGCTAAATTTACGGTAGAAACGAATTTTTTACTGGTAGAAACCAACAAAACTTGACTATCTGCTCCGTGCTCGGCTTGTGAAAGTAAATCTGACGCCACAAAAGATGGAATAGCAGAATCATCGGCCATAACAGCAACCTCTGATGGACCTGCGGGCATATCAATCGCTACGCCTTCTTTGCTCAATAGTTGTTTGGCGGCAGTTACAAACTGATTTCCTGGACCGAAGATTTTATATACCTGTGGAATGGTTTCAGTGCCATAAGCCATGGCGGCAATTGCTTGAGCTCCGCCTATCCGGAAAACTTTGGTAATTCCAACCAACTTTGCAGCATAATAAATGGCAGGGTGATTACTTGGTGAACACAAGATTCGTTCTTGGCATTCAGCAATTTGGGCAGGAACTCCTAACATCAAAACTGTTGAAAAAAGCGGTGCAGTCCCACCTGGGATATAAAAACCTACTTTCTGAATACCGACACTTTTTCGCCAACATCTTACACCCGCCATCGTTTCAACCACTTCGGGTGTCTGTTTTTGTGCTTCATGAAAAGTATAAATATTTTTATAAGCTTGCCCAATAGCCTCTTTCAATTCTGGAGAGAGTTGGCTTTCGGCGGCATCAATTTCTTCTTGTGAAACCCGAAAATCGTTGAGTTCGATTTTATCAAATTTCAGAGCAAACTCTTTTAGGGCGGCATCGCCTTCGAGTTTTACTTTTTGCAAAATGGGTAATACTCTTTGCTCAATTTCGGCCATTTCTTGCACTGGTCGAGCAAGCAATTGTTTCCATTCGGAGCGTTGTGGAAATGATATAATATTCATTAATTTTTTTCTAAAAGTTCTTTACTCAACGATTACATCAAAAATCGTATCCAAATCTACTTCAAAACTTTGCAAAATTTCACTTTTTATCGTCTTTTCAGCAATGGGTAATGCTCGAAATTTATCACCTTCTAAAATGTATTGATGAACAACTTGCTCGTAAGGATACACAACCCAATACTCTTTTACACCCACCATCTCGTAAATCTGAAACTTTTGAGTCATTTCTTTTCTTGAGTTTCCCAACGAAAGAATTTCAATCACTAAATCTGGAGCACCAACGCAACCTTGTTTTTTTATTTTTGTTGTATCACAAATCACACACAGGTCTGGCTGAACAACAGTTTCACCTTCGCCTTTAATTGACGGTAAGTACACATCAAATGGAGCAGCTATAACCTTACAAGGCTTCTTTCGCAGGAAGTATGCCAAATTAAAATGTAGATTTCCACTGATTAGCTGATGAGTACTCGTTGGTGCAGGCGACATTTTAGCAATATAACCACGCAACAACTCAACTCTTTCTTGAAATTTCCAAGAAAGATAATCTTTAAAAGTATAAGCCTTTGTAAGGTCTAATTGTTCGATGCTTGTTATCATGTTGATTAGTTTTAGTCAACAATCTACTCAATAAATCATTTTCTCAATCGGAATTACCAAAATACCCTCAGCTCCAGCCGAGCGAATTGCTTCGATATTTTCCCAAAACTGATTTTCTTCCAAAACCGAATGAATCGAACTCCAACCCTCCATTGCCAACGGTACGATGGTCGGGCTTTTCATCCCTGGAATCATGTTGATGATGTCTTGAAGTCTATCATTTGGAGCATTCAACAAAATATATTTATAGTTTTGAGCAGTTTGCACTGCTTTTATTCTAAACAACAATTTGTTGAGTGTATCGTGTTTTGCTTTTGGCAATTTTTTATTTGAAATCAAGATGGCTTCCGAACGGAAAATTGTTTCTACTTCTTTCAAACCATTGCTCAAAAGTGTACTTCCCGAACTCACAATGTCGCATACGCCTTCGGCTAAACCAATGCTTGGAGCAATTTCAACCGAACCACTAATTTCGTGAATTTCAGCTTTTACACCTTGCTCTTTTAAGTAATTGCCCAAAAGTCGAGGATAAGAAGTAGCAATGCTTTTTCCTTGAAAATCTTCAATTCCTTTATAATCAACGCCACGGGGAACAGCAATTGATAAGCGACACTTTGAAAAACCTAAACGATAAGTAATTTCAGCCTTGCGATTTGACTCAATAAAAACATTTTCGCCCACTATTCCGATATCAGCAACGCCATCTTCCACATACCCCGCAATATCATCATCTCTCAAAAAAAGAAATTCAGCAGGAAAATTTGACGAAGATGTTTTAAGTTTCCCAGTACCGCTTTCAAACTTTATTCCACACTCTTTAAATAATCTAAACGAATCCTCACTCAATCTACCCGATTTTTGGAGGGCAATTCTTAAAATTGAATCTGTATTTGGCATTTGATATTGAAAATTTCTTTGGTCAATGCACAAAATTAACTTAATCGCTTGTCAATGACAAAATAATATTCGGTTATCCTCAAAAACATTTCTTTTTATTGTCTAAAAAAAACTTTCAAAATATTTTGAAAATTAAATTTAAAACTTATAAATTTACAAAAGTAAACAACCAGTGCTTTCCTTATAATCTAATAAAGTAACCCAAAATGAAAAACTCTATCTCGTTTGGCTCGTCAAAACCACGTGGTTTAATTTCGCCCAAAATAAAAAAGCTCATTTCCTTTCTTATCTTAGCTTGTATCTGTTTGTTGGCGATTTTTAATTAAAGATTGCTGTTCAGCTGTCATTAAAGCTATCATCACACCTATCAAATAAATCCATTCTTGATTTATTTTTGATATCTATCCAAAATAATTATAAACCACGCAATTGTATTTTACGAAATATAACTGCAAAAACAACCTATTATTTCATTCATCATTCTCTGTTTGCTAAATTAATTATCAGGCTATGAGAGTACTTATAACTAAATAAGCAATTGATTATTTAGTGTTCAGGAAAAGTCATTTATAAAATCAAGACGCAAAAACTATAAATAAAAAAAGAGAAAACATTTCTTTTTTTATAAAGAACAACCACTAAAAGCGTAAAAATAAATAAAACAACTATTTTTTACTACCGTTTGATAATTTTTTGGCACAGAATTTGAAAACCATTAATCATTATCAAACACATGGTTAATCTTACACAGTGAACCCAAAATGACTAAAAAAATGAAAAAGGTTGTGCTTTTAGCGGCTACAATCGCTTACTTCGGTAGCAATGAAGCCATCGCCCAAAGTAACTTAAAATCACTTGGTACTCCAATCAATACCAAAGAGTATCGTGAACACGCATTTTCAATAAGTGGTGACGGAAAAACATTCGTATTTGTACAGGACCGTCCAGATGGTACAAAAGTATTCATGAGTTCTCGTGCCGACAAATCGGCCGCTTGGGAGACGCCTCAGCTCATCAAAACACTCACAGACAAAGTTCAGAAAGGTAAAATAATGGGTACGAGCCTTACCTATGATGGTAGAGAGCTTTACTTCGATGCTATTTTCCCAAGTGGATTTGGCGACAGAGATATTTTTTATGCTAAACGTATGGGTAGCGAGTGGAGCGAACCATTAAACGTAGGTGAACCGCTAAACACGGCCATGTATGAAGGTAGCCCAAGTGTTTCGCAAGATGGCAAAATGCTATTTTTTGTTCGTGAAAAATTTGAAAAATATCGCAATACAGAATCTTGCTATACAATTTGGGTGGCTAACAAAACCGACGAGGGAGGTTGGACAAACTTTGAAAAAATGGGTGAGCCTATCAATTCGGAGTGTGAACGCAATGTAACGTTAATGCCTGATAACAGAACGTTGATTTTTAGTTCGATTCGTGGTGGTGGTGCTGGTGGCTTTGATTTATATCAAACCGAATTGCAAGAAGACGGAAGCTGGACTTTCCCAAAAGATATTGACTTCTTGAATACTCCTAATCACGAAGAATACACAGCAATTTCTGGTAACACTGAAGAGATTTACATTGAAATTAAAGGTGATATTTATTATGCCCCACTACCAAATAAATTTAAAGGTGCAAGGCAAATACCTGTAAATGTAATGGTTGTTGATGCAATGACTAAAAAACCAATCGATGCATCGGTTTTTGTGGCAATGAACAGTCGAAATTCGGCCTCATTTTCAGCCAAAAATGGAGTTTCGTTGATGCAACTAAAAGCTGGAAACAACTATACTTTGGCTTGCGAAGCACCAGGCTATTTGCCAGCAAATCAGATAAAAGTTAGCCTGGAGAATGTAAATGGTACTGAAACAATCAATAATACGATTGAAATGATGCCAAAAAACATTGGCTATGCTATCAAAGTCTTAGGACCTGACAATAATATCATTAGTAACGCAAAAATCAGAATTTTTGATTTAAGCAACAATCAGATTGTTCCGCTTGACCTTAATAACAATGCTCGTGTAGTATTTGGTAATTTATACGGCCTGACAGTTTCGGGTGGCGGAAATGCTGACTACACAGGCAATTGGATTCCAGAAACAAATGATGCTGAAGACAAATTTGTAAAAACGATTAAGCTTGAAGCAAAAACTACTACACCACCAGCTGTTGCAGTAGCAAAAGTTGAGAAAAAAGAAAATCCGTATGTGAATGCTCCAGAGGTTGATATGAACAAACCAACGGAAACATTCAAACTGAAAAGTGACCCGAATATATCGTTTGAAACGAAGAAGATTTACACACTAAATGATGTGTACTTTGACCGAAATTCAATCATCGTAAAATCGGAATATTATATTGACATCAATCGCTTAATTGAGTTGATGACTTTAAATCCAAAATTGAATGTACAGTTGGCGGGTTATTCGGATAGTTATGGAGATGCCACTGTCAATCAAAAAGTCTCGTTACGCCGTGCAAAATCCTGTGCAGATTATTTGAAAAGAGCAGGTATTGACCCTAACCGAATGCTGGTTAAAGGTCTGGGCGAACAAGAAATTATTAAAGACTCTAAGGGTAAAGAAGATACTTCAAAAAGTCGAAGAGTAAGATTCATCGTGTATTAAGACCTTTAAAAGTCGCCGCATTTTGTGGCGATTTTTTTTTGTATTTTCAAAATGTAGGTTATTTATCTATTCTCTTCTATTTTTGAAGAAAAAAAGGATAATCGACAATGAAAAAAATATTCTCACTACTTTTATTACTACTCTCCTTTACACCTGCTTTTGCACAAACACTGACCGAAAAACAAATTGAAGATTACCTCAATGCTTTACAAAAAGAAGAAATAATTACTGAGTTTGGCAAAGATGCCTTTCTGAAAATTGTCAATAAAGAAGATAAAGTTTTTCAACAACGTTTCGGTAGTGGTAGTGCTATTAGTCAGTTTGGCAAAAATCAAGTACCCGATTCTCTCATAAAATCTCGAACCGCCATCTTAGGTTTTCTTGGTGTATTTGAACTAATGCGAAACGTTGGCTCAGCGGCGGATGAACTTGTAAGACTGAGAGAATTATCCGAGAAAATGCTGGGCGATAAAATGCTTTTTAAAACTGAAATCAAGGGTGATATTAAACTCGGGAATCCACTCTCTTTTTTAGGAATCGAACAAAACCTTAAAGCATCGAAAGATAACTACACAGCATTAGCTACCAAACTCAAAACCATCCATTTAATCGACGAAAAAGTTTATAATGAATTGCTCGTTTGGCTCCAAAAAGACCAAATAAAACTCATCAAAGATTTTGGTTTCTTTGTTTATGCTGCCCGACAAACCTACTTCTATGATAATTATGTCTCTCTGAAGGAAAACCAATTTTCGCTAATTGATAGCCTGCAACACAAAAACATGTTGTCGATTACTGATGCCAATAACATCAAAAGCTCATACAAGTCCTACGAACTAAAAAGTAAAGTCGAGATTTTATCTTTTTGTAAAAATGCCATCATTATTCCAGCCGAACAAAAAAATCTAACACGAAGTGAAATTTATGAATCGTATTGGAAAGAAATTAAACAAAAACTCATTCCAAACTTTAACTTTGATGCCATCAAATTCGTAGAAATCACTAAACCTGACGATAACGCTGCAGAAAAGCCATCAAATATGCCAATCAAAAACCCTTTTGCTGGTACTCCGAATAAATTTAAGATGAGTTATCAGGTAAATGGTAAGGCATATACCCAAAAGGCTGACACTGATTTTTCGTTAGTAAAAACAATCAAAAAAAGTATTCCTCCCGATATAGACATTGATTCGTCAATTATTCAGTCTTACGCAACTGCATTTTCGTTTTTGGCTGGCTTTACGAGCAAAGACTTCCAATCAATCAATGATTTTCTGACTGACCAACATTCCTCTAAAAGAGTTATCGTGGTCGGAAATGATTATAACCCTTTTTTGTCGGTCAGAGATGGACGCAAAGCTCTGCTGTTGGTAGATAGTACACAGAATATTTTGTTTGAAAATAAAACCAAAGCAAATCCAATTTTTGAAGGAATTTTCGGAACAAAAACTGATTTTTCTGATAAAAATAGTCGAGATAGCCTCTATTCCCTCATTCAAGAGTTTCAAACTATTGGTCTCATTCCTATCTCAGATGCCTCAAGTATTGATAATGCCATCGTTGAATTTCGTTTTGAACCTAAAAATATCAGTAATAGCAAGCGAAATTTATTAAATCAATTTCCCGAAGTAATTGCCGAGATAAATCCGCTTCCAGCCAAAGAAAATGAACAAATAATGATGTTCAAAAACTTTATCGGTAACTTAGAAAAAATTTCAAGGGGAGCATTCAAACCAGAAAAAGTAAACGATAATTTTGATACAGAAATCAAGAAAAGTTCTAAAAAAGAACGTGAATTGGTAGTTAGTTTTAGATTAAATGGAAGAAAATACGAATTAAAAAATAAAATCGCCAAAGCAGATGAAGAAGATGCGAATAGAAATGACAATTTTTCGCTCAACTTTAGTACGCTTTTCTTCAATACCCAAGATTGGCTTGAAGAAATCAATCGGGCTTTAGAAGAAAACCAAATTGACGGCAAATTTCATAAAATTAATATTCGTAGAGCTTTCAATTTTGGAGGAACAGAAAATTATATTTTCCTCAACAAGAAACAGTTGGAATACCTTGAGAAAAAACACAATGAAATAGTAAATGACCCCGAAAGACCAATTCTCTACGGCGATTATAAACAACAAGTAGCTGCCTTTAATGTTGAGAGTTTTACGATGGCACTAAAAAGAGAAAAAATATTGCCAGAAGATGCCGTAAAAGATGTAAAAACCGCCAAAGAACCATCGGATATTCTGAAAGAAAGTAAGCAGGTAGTTGTAATTGACATGAATGAACTTGCCGACAAATCGAATACAGAACTTTACACATACATCTTACAGAAAATCAATGAAAAATTATTACCAAAAGCAAAATTTAGCGAAATAAAATACGTGCGAGAAAATACAGATAGTAGCGAAACTGATTTTGAAAAACAAAACATTTCAGCTTTAATTGATGGCCAAAGCTATAAACAAACGTTATTCGTTTCCCTCAAACATACAATTAAAAGTAATTTAGATTCGCTGAAAAAAGAAAATTCTAATTATTTTCCATCAATCGGCGAAAATCAATTTAAAATTGTAAACGACTATCTTACCGATATTGCTTCACCTTATCGATTAGTGATTGTCTGTGATTATCGCAGTCCGAAGCTCTCTTATGTGCTATTGGATAGTACGCAAGCAAATATTATCGAAGAAACATTGCCCAATAATTACGTTGATTTTACGATGTATGGCACAAAATATAGCCGAGATAGCATAGCCACCATGCTTAATGAACTAAATCAGATTGGGTTATTAGAAAAAATGTCTGATACTGAGAAACATGACTTTATTGTAAACCTGCGTAAATTTCAACTAAGTGGGCTTTCGGTACTCGGAAACCTCAAAAATGTAATTATTCAATGTAATATTTGGGATGTTGAATCTTACAAAGACGTTTATAAATCAGTTATTGATTCTTTGAGTAAAATTTCTCGTAGCCAGTTTAAACCTACCATCTTGGCCGATAATTTTGCAAAAACGTTAAAGAAAAGTAATTATTCCGACCGCACGTTTATTTATAGTTTTATGATGCCCAACGGAAAAAAATATGAAGAAAAACAAGTTGTTAAGGCACTCCCGAAACCTAAAAGCAAACAGGAAAAGCTTACTTACGAATTATTTGATTTTGATACAGCCAAACTCATCGATTTGGTAAATAGAGCCATTAGCGAAAATAACACAACCGATGGAATGTTTTATCAAATCTATTCGGAAGAAGATGTGGACGGGTCTATTGGGCCGAGATTTATTTTCCTTAACTCTAAGCAGTATCGTTGGTTAAAGATAAAATTCCCTGAATTATTTGAAACATTCAATAACGAACCCGAAAATGATATTGATGAACGCAAAGAGGAAAAATGATACCCGAATTGAAAATTATGAATGGAGAATTGAAAATACCTTCAAATTTTCTAACATATTATAGTTTAAGACAATTTCTATTCAAAACCCTAACTTATGAAACTACGATTATCTATTAGCTCATTGGCATTACTACTTTTTATTATTGCCTCTGCAGTCCAATCTACCTCTTTGCCCGATGATGTAGATTGGGCAGAATATTTAGGTGGTGCCGACCGAAATCATTATTCAACACTTACTCAAATCAATCCCGAAAATGTCGGAAAACTACAAGTTACCTGGACATATTCTACACCCGATTCAGGGCAAATGCAAGTAAATCCAATTATTGTTGGAGGTATTTTATATGGTGTAACCTCATCCGTACAAGCATTTGCACTCGATGCTGCGACGGGTAAAGAAATTTGGCGTTTTGGCGACCCGCTCAAAAACTGGGCGAGTACAAGTCGTGGAGTAACTTATTGGCAAGAAGGACAAGACAAGCGAATACTCTATACTGTTGGGCCAAATCTGTGGGCGTTAGATGCAAAAACTGGAAAGCCAATTGAATCGTTTGGTGATAAAGGCAAAACCGATTTGCACACAGGTTTGCCCGAAATTGCTCAAAACAAATTTGTTATTTCAAATACTCCAGGAACCTTGTTTGAAGACCTCATTGTGATGCCACTCCGTTTGTCGGAAGGGGCAGATGCTGCTCCAGGCGATATTCGGGCATTTAACGTAAAAACAGGAAAACTGGCGTGGACATTCCATACAATTCCCTACCCTGGCGAGTTTGGTTATGAAACTTTTCCGAAGGATGCTTACAAAAATACCTATACTGGTGCTGCAAATAATTGGGCTGGAATGGCGGTTGACCGCAAACGAGGAATCATCTATGTGCCAACAGGCTCGGCTGGCTACGATTTTTATGGTGGAAACCGTAAAGGCCAAAACCTTTTTGCCAATTGTTTGTTAGCTCTCGATGCCCGAACGGGTAAACGTCTTTGGCATTTTCAGACTACCCACCACGATATTTGGGACAGAGATATGCCCGCTCCGCCAAACTTAATGACGATTACTCGAAAGGAATCGGACGGCCGTAGCCGAAAAATTGATGTCGTGGCACAAGTTACCAAACAAGGTTTCGTGTTTGTATTTGATAGAGTGACAGGAAAACCCATTTTTCCGATTAAAGAAATGCCTGTTCCAAAATCCGACTTAGAGGGTGAAACGGCTTGGCCAACGCAACCTATTCCGAGTAAACCTGCACCTTTTGCACGACAGTCGAATACATTAACTGAAAAAGATATTAGTCCTTACGCCGAAAATCGTAAAGAATTAATTCAAAATTTCAGAAATTATAAAACTTCGCTCTATCACCCAGGTACAAAAGAAGGAACAGTTATTTTCCCAGGCTACGATGGTGGAGCTGAATGGGGCGGTGCAGCCGCTGACCCCGAAGGAATTTTATATGTAAATGCCAACGAAATGGCATGGATTCAGACAATGGTTAAAACGCCAAAAGAAGATAAATCAGCTAATTTGAGTGCGGGAGAAAAACTTTATGTTTCTTACTGCACATCCTGCCATGGTACAGACCGAAAAGGAAATCCAAAATCAAATTATCCATCATTAATTGATATTAATAAAAAAAGAGATAAAGCATTCTTGACAAATATTATCAGCAATGGCAAAGGAATGATGCCAGGTTTTACGGCACTTTCCGCCTCTGAAAAGCAGGCAATTGTATCGTTTTTAGTTGGCGATGAGAAAAAAGAAGTACAAACAGCTATAAATATTTCAAAACCAGTATATTTACCCTATAAAAGTACAGGTTATAATAAATTTTTAGATAACAAAGGTCTGCCAGCAATCTCGCCACCTTGGGGAACAATGAGTGCGATTGACTTAAATACTGGTGAGTTCTTGTGGAAGATTCCTTTTGGTTTTGAAGAAAGTTTAAAAGAAAAAGGCATTAATAATACAGGTGTAGAAAATTATGGAGGGCCAGTTATAACAGCCAGTGGATTGTTATTTATAGCTGCCACCAAAGACGGAATGTTTAGAGCATTTGACAAAAAAACAGGAAAATCGTTATGGGAAACAAAATTACCAGCAGCAGGTTTTGCAACCCCATCGACCTACCAAGTCAATGGTAAACAATATATAGTAATTGCTTGCGGCGGCACAAAACTCGGCACAAAAAAGGGTAATCAATATGTGGCTTTTGCATTGCCATAACGTCTTTTTTTCATCATAGATTAAATAAACAAACCCTTCATGTATTTACATAAGGGGTTTGTAGTTTTTTAGCCATATATTTGCAATTTTATAAACATTTACCTTCCATATATGAAGTTTTATTACTTTATCCTTGTTTCATTACTTTCCATTAATACATTTGCCAATAATCTTGCAGATTCAACCAAAAAAACTTGGCAATTTCATGGCGTTATTCAAGTAAATAATAATGGGATTTCGCCAGTACCTGCATTTTCACTCGGAAAACCAGCTTTAATGACGAGTTTTTTTGTACAGAAAGGTGGTTTCACATTCAGTCCTGAATTCAATTATGGTTTAGATGGAAAACCGTGGGTTGTGAATCAATGGTTGCGTTTTCAGAAACAACACGGTCGGTTTTTATTACGTACTGGTGCGAATATGTCTTTATTTTTTGGACGTGCTGGTTCAGAAGTAAAACTAAATCAATATTTGGCTCTGGAGGGTTTTGTAGGTTATCGAATATCGGATAGAAGTAGCTTAAACTTACTTTATTGGAATAGTCATGGATTAGACCCAAAGGCTGTAAAAAGTGGTCATTTTTTGAGTTTATCGGCCAATATTTCAAAAATACCAGTCACAAAATCACTTATATTAGAATTACGACCAAATCTATTTTATCTTACAAATACGATTCCGTTTAAAGGTCTTTTTGTATCGGAAATTACGACTATTTCTCATAAAAAATACCCTGTTTCCATATTTGCACAGGTGGTTCAACCAATTTCAGTAAAACCCACTACCAACTTCAATTGGAACTACGGCCTGAATTATATTTTTTGAGTTATCTAAACTTTAGAGGCCGAAAATCAAGATTTTCGGCCTCTAAAGTTTAGATAACTACTACTACAGATTTCTGCGTTTCACTTTAATTACCTCTTGGTAAACATTACCATCTGACACTACTTTAACAAAGTATTTTCCTTTCGGTAATTGACTGATATTGTATCTTTTCTCAAAATTACTCACATTATAATATTTTGTACTATATACTAAATTATCGTAAACATCTCTGAGTTCAACTTCTAACGTTTTTACTTTTTTATCTGGTACTTTTACTTCAAATCTTTTGTTTGAATATTTAATTTCTGGAAGGTCTGCATCACGAGCAAAAGTCGATTGGCCAATCATGGCTGTCAGTATCAAGGTAGGCAAGAGATTCTTCAATGGCATAATTGTGGTGGTTTATTATGATGATATTGTTTTTATTAAAAAAGCCAATATCATGCCAAGCAAATCCTATTTTACTTTTTTATTTTCGAGTCAGAATCTGCTATTTTTTGAGCAATTTTTGCCGAACTTATACTAATATCTCGCAATATACCCGTAAGTGGTAAATTAAAACCCAAAAAGTATAGTCCACTGTACTCAGAAGAATCATTCCACATCTCTTTTGGATAAGCTCTTTCATTGAGCAAAGGAATAATATTTTTAATAATCTTTTCCAAATGAGCATGATAACCAGTAGCCAAAAGTACTACGTCCATTTTAATTTGTTGCCCATCTTTAAAAACAATCGTATCGTGCGTAAACTCTTGAATATCAGGCAATACCTGTATATTTTTTTCCTTGATTTGTTGTAAAGTTCCAACATCAATCACGG
>JAIYBU010000204.1 GCA_027488335.1 Cytophagaceae bacterium | reverse complement strand
TTGCCATAAGCGAGCTAAAGCGTGGAGTGCAGTATTTGGTACCAGAGCTAAAGAATTTGACAGAAAAAACTCAGACAGTTGCACCGTCATTGATACACCCATGTTTATTGGTTAAGACGTTAACCAAACGAGAAAAAGAAATTTTGGCTCAAATAGCAGAGTCCAAAACCACTACAATAATTGCCCGAAAATTATACATCAGCATTTCCACTGTCAATAACCATAAGGCCAATATTATGCTCAAGTTGCAGATTTCGGGTAGAAATACTCTTATAACCACTGCAATTGCACTGAAGCCGTGGCTCGAAACAGCCGCTTGAAGCATCGCTTGGAATAAAACAGTTGATATAGCGAAAAAGCCCGTTGGTACTTAAAACTTGTGAATGGCGTCGTATTTAGCAAATATTTGGCGTTAATTGTTAGACTCTTATTCAATCCAATCGTTACGTAAATGAAACTATCTATCCATGAAATATTATTTGGCTCGAAGCACGAAATGCCGAATACTCCTATTTCGTTTGTGATAGAGAGCCATCGAGTAGGGATATTATCGACCGAGAAGAAAAACTTAGACCAGCTTGCTCATGCTCTGAGCGGTCTGACGAAGCTTAATCACGGAGAAATAATGTTTGGTGAGCATAGTTGGCACCAAAAGAAGAATCTGATGTCTAATGATTTTATTGCGTATATATCAAACGATTGGTCGTTTTTGCAACGATTAAGTCTGAAAGAAAAATATACGCTTTTTACAAATATTGGCCATTTCTCGCTACCACACTTTTTTAAAATCAGCTTTCGACTTAGAGCAGCAATTACCCAATTGCTGCTCGCAAAAGCCCCTATTTGGATTTTCAATCAAGTAGATTTTGGCGATACTATCGACGAATGGCTGGATTTTATTGACACTTTTCGCTACCAAAAAATCATTATTATCTTTTCAGATAATAGCCATTTTCTGGAAAAACTCTGCCATGAAGTAGTTATAATAGAGCAAAATAAGGTACTCGAACAAGCTACCGTGCAAGAACTCATTGACGGCTTAGAGGGTATTGTTTGGGAAAAACTCATTGATAGCTCCGAAATCGGAAGGTATGAAGAACTTTTTTTTATCTTGAAAAAAACTCCGCAAGGTAATAAAGTGAAGATAAGTATATTATCTGAGCATCAGCCATGTGAGGGATTTCATCAAACACAGGCCAGTTTAGAAATATTTTTTCAGCATAAACTTATTCTCAATAAGTTGTCTTCACAGTAATTCGTCGCATTTTTTTAAGCAATCCTAATCATAAGTACTTACGGGTGTTAGGTATTGCTTATGGGTGTAAGTTCTGAAAAGTTAATCTGTTTTTTTCTCAAATACATACATGTTGAGCTTAAATCGGAAAGAAAATTTATCGAAAAAAAAACATAAAGACAGTTGATATAGAGAATAAGGGCGTTTGTGCAAAATAGTTTTCTTTATCAGTCTTTCGTTTCAATTTTATATCATTAAAATGAATTAGCAATGAAACAGACATTCTACTTTTTTTTGCTCCTATTGCTTTCTTATGAAGCCGTTGCACAATCGGAGATAATACTCTCAGGACGAGTCTTTGACGCAAAAAAACAAGCAATTATTGGGGCAAGTATCAGTATAAAAGATACGTATGATGGTGCAACAACCGATATTGAAGGCAATTTTAAGTTTCGGACGGAGGTCAAAGGTCACCAGACTTTAAAAATAAGCTCAATTGGCTACGAACCAAAATCAATCACAATCATTATTGAAGCCCAAGACTTGACCATTGAAGACATCGAGCTAAAAGAACAACTCAATCAACTTGATGCGGTGGTGATTACGGGAGGAAGTTTTAATATCTCTGAATCCAAGCGAATGATGATGCTAAAACCATTAGATATTGTGACAACCCCAGGTACGAAAGCCGATATTGTGGCGGCGATTCAGATGCTACCAGGAAACCAGAAAGTAGGCGAAAAAGAAGGCCTATTTGTTCGGGGCGGCGATAGCTACGAAGCAAAGATATTTGTCGATGATGTAATGATGCAGACACCGTTTTATAGCGGAACTCCTGATGTGGCTCAACGGAATCGGTTTTCAAACTCTGCGTTTTTGTTTAAAGGAACATCGTTTAGTAAAGGTGGGTATTCGGCTCAATACGGACAAGCTCTTTCGGCAATTTTAGCACTTCAAACCCAAGATTCCGACCCAATGCCAGGGCTTACGGTTGGTTTAAACTTACTTGGGCCGTCGGTTACTTATTCAAAAACCTTTGGTAAGTTTTCTGTTTGGCAAAACACCACTTACAATAATATGGATTTGTTTACGAAGATAAATCCACAAAATATCAAGTGGAATCAGACGCCTAATTCATTGAGTAATAATTTTATGCTGAGGTATCAGTTATCACAATATTCGTTTCTGAAAGTACTGGGTTTACTTGGTATTAACAGTTCAAGCATTAGTTCGAAAGAAGAAATACCGACAAGATATGACATCAATAACCAAAATGCTTTCGTATCGTTTGTGTATCAATCGGCTTTTGGCGAAAGTCAAAAGTGGGTGTTGAAGCTCACAGGAGGTTATACCAATAGTATCGACAAGATAAATATCAATGCCATAAAGGCCAAAAGAACTGATGGCCTCACCCAAGCAAAAGCCGTAATTAGCAAAAGCATCGGTGTGCTGTCAAGTATCTGGGCGGGGGCAGAAGTGCAGCGATTTAGCTACTACAATCAATATGATGGTTTAAGCAAAAAAAATGACTACGTATATCAAGCATCGTTTGTTGAGGGTGAATATTATTTGTCGAAAAAAGTAGCTACCAAAATAGGTATTCGTCAAGAATATGCCAATAGTAATCAAAAGAATAATATTTCGCCGAGGATTACTTTGGCTTACAAAATCAATAAAACATCGCAGATTTCAGGGGCTTTCGGGTATTTCTATCAATTAGCCAGTAATATGTATCTTTTCAAAGATAAAACCCTTGATTTTGAACGCTCTATGCAGTTGCTCGTCAATTATGAATATTCAAAAGAAGGGCGTTCGTTAAGGCTTGAAGCCTTTCAGAAAGACTATTCTCAGCTCGTGCGAGAACACACCGAAAGTTATATCATCAATCCCTATCGAATGCCAGTTGGAGTTTTAGATAATACGGGCAATGGCTACTCAAAAGGCGTTGATATATTTTATCGAGATACTAAAACTATTAAAAATGGTGATTTTTGGATAAGTTATTCTTTGGTTGATGGTAAGCGACTTTATGCCAATATGTTGGAAAAAGCAACGCCCACTTTTTTATCGAAGCACAACCTCAATTTGTTATATAAACATAATCTCAGCAAAAATATAACGCTTGGTGCAACTTACTCTTATGCAAGTCCACGATACTATTATAGTCCAAATTTCAAGGCCGCTCAGACGACGGATTATCAGAATCTTAGCCTCAATATCAATTATTTGACAAGTATCGGCAAGAATTTTACGGTTTTGTATGCTAATATCGATAATGCTTTGAATCGAAAAAATATTTTTACTTATCGCTTCGATGCCAACGGCAATTCCACGCCAGTTGTGCCAGCAAGTCTGAGAAGCTTTTTTGTCGGAACCAGTATTCATTTCTAAACTAAATATCTAACATGAAAAATCTCAAATACTTTACACACAGCTTGGCTGTTGTGGTGGGCATATCATTGATTGCTTTGGCCAATGACTATAAAAATGCCATGAAAAAACTCGAAGATTCGCTTAAAAAAGCCCAAACTAAAGAAGAATGGCTGACGATTTCTCAAGGTTTTGAACGCATCGCAGGGAGTGAGTCAAAAAAATGGCAACCAGCTTATTGGGCAGCATATTCTTACATCAGAGTAACGCAGCGAGAAAAAGCAATGGATAAAAAAGATGCGATTTTGGATAAGGCCGATGAATGGGTAGAAAAAGGATTAAAAATAAGCCCCAATAACGATGAGCTTTTGGTCTTAAAAGCGATGTCGGCACAGAGCCGTTTGCCCATCGACCCAATGTCTCGTTGGATGAAGTATGGGCCAATTATCGGGACTTCGCTTGAGCAAGCCAAGAAAATCAATCAGTCGAATCCACGAATTTATCTGATTTCGGCCGAGAATATCTACTTCACACCTAAAGATTTTGGAGGTGGGAAAGCCAAAGCATTACCCATTTTTGAGAAAGCCGAAGAATTATACAAAAACCAAAAATCGGAAGCTGATTTTATGCCTAACTGGGGTATCGAAGAATTGAATTATTTTATTGAACAATGTAAAAAATAGATGTAATCATGAAAAGCGAATCAAACAAACACTTGCTCGAATCATTTGGTGAAGAACCAATGATGTTTGAAGTAGAAAACCGTGATATGCCTTCTGTTTCGACAGGAGGCTGGGAGATAGTAGCTATTTTAGGATTTCTGATGTGCCTCATGGGTGTTCTCTGGAAATCATAAAAATACTCCAAATCGGGCAGGTGAAAAGGCTATTTGATGCTTTATTTTCCTGCCCAAACATCAAATTCTTGTCTTTTTCATCTATCATTTACTAAGCGTTCAATATGGAAAATTTAATTTTAAGTCCAGTTTCGGTTTATGAAGGTGCCGATGGCGTATATATCAGCCGAGGCGACCATTCGTTGGTAAGCCTGAAAGGCAAAGATGCACCAATGATTGTGCGTACTATTACGGCATTTCAAGAAAATACTCTTCCCGAAGAGGCTTTTGCTATCTTGAAAGATAAATATGGCATTGAGCAAAATTATTTCAATAAGCTCACAAAATGGCTGATTCAACAACAAATACTCACGTATTTACCCGAAAACCATCAGAAAGAACTAATGAAAATTGGTGTAATTGGGCAATTTTCGTCAGAAAAAGAATTGTCCGATAGCATTGCTTTACTCAACAACGGCGACCAAAAAACATTCGGCTTTGAGTTGGTCAATTCTATCAATCTCAATGATTTTAACGAAGCCAGCCTTAATCTCGTTGAAGCCGATTTATACATTTATTTTTCGCCAATTTTTGAACATTATCAGAAACTCAAAGCCCTCAATAAAGCACTATACGAAAAAAAAGTACGCTGCTTGCATGTGGGTATCGACCTTTATTCATATGAGTTAGGTCCATTTGTGATTCCCGAACTCAAAACCCCATGTATGGGCTGTTATGCCAAACGAAAACTCATCAATATGGCTAACCCAGAAGAATATCAGCGGTTTATTTCATTATTGCCAGTCGAGCAGCTTAACCATTATTCAATCAGTAATATCAAGCATTATCAACTCGTGCTTGAGCATCTTGGGGTCATTCTACAGGAGTATTTTACTACTCAAACAAGCGACCTCACGGGGCGTACCTTACACGTTGATTTATACGATTATAATACTCGTGTATCAAGGCTATTGAAAGTGCCAACTTGCGAGATATGCTGCGAGTCAGAGAAAAACCTTTTCGTACCATTTAACTAATGATTTTTTATATAAGTAATTAATAATCAATCATTAGCAAATTTTCTTAACTATTTACTATTATGGAATTAGAAGAAATTTACAATAAAGAAGCGGGACTGATTTCGGGCAAAATGTTTCATATCAGTAATCGAAATTTTGTTCCGAGTAATCTCTTTGCAATGGCACTGAAAGGCTCGCACCTAAATATGCTCACCAATTCGCAATACAATAAAGAGATTACGGGTAGTTCAATCGCTTTTACTTATGACCAATGTATAAAAGCCTCAATCGGGGAATTTGTGGAGCGTTACTGTGCCAATTTTATGAATAAATACTCTTGTGTAAGAGGGAGTTATAATGAGTTGGCTGCTGAACATACGCTCATGAAACCCGAAGACTTTAGAATATTTGCCGATTGGCAATATGACCAAACACCCAATACGTTTCAGTTTCCACGATTTACTGCCGATGACGTAATTACGTGGACAAGAGCCAAAGATTATTTTACCCAAACCGAAATCTTAGTGCCGAGTTTCTTGGTGTATATGCAGCCGCCAAAAGGCGAAAAAGTGTATTGTCCGCAAACCTCAACGGGACTGGCCGCAGGAAAAACCGCCCAAGATGCCATCAAAGGTGGCGTTTTAGAGGCTGCCGAACGCCACGCTTTTACGTATTTTTGGTATCACCAACAGCAAGAAAAATTTATTAAATATTCGCCAAAACAAATTATTGATAAATATGGCGATGACCCTCAAATTAGAGATTTATTTGATAATAAGCGTGTCAGAATCGTGACCTACGATTTAGAAGCCTATACACCATTTGAGACAATCATGGTTTTGTTATTTTTTGAGTATAAAGGTATTTCGTATCAGGCAATTGCGTGTGCTTCGAGAATAAGCAAAAAAGAGGCTATCAAAAAAGCCATGCTTGAGGCATATCAGAGTGTAGAATTTTGCTTGTATAAACATTCAACTAATTGGCCATTGGCTAATGCTGACGAAGTTGATAAAATAGATTCGTTCGATAAATCGGCGATGTATTATAATTTTTATCCCGAAAAACGCCTCGAATCTCCGCTTATCAAAGATGCTTTAGTAAACGATGATAATTATACCGACGAAATCATCGAAAAGACCAATAAAGCCCAAAATCTTGAGCCAGAGACCCTGCTGAAACACAACATCAACCAAGTATATACGATTCGGATGACAACCCCCGACGTAGAAGATATTGGCTACGAAGTATATCGGGCTATTACGCCACAGTTTTCGTTGTTGTCGGGCATTCATAAATGGTTGTTTTTGGGCAATCCAGCTTTCAATGCCGACCCTAACAACTTGTTTATCAAGCATCCACATCCGTTTCCATGATTTATTCGTGAATTATTTCAAAACATAAAAAAGATATGAAATCAAATATAATCAGACTGATAGTGATGTTTGGCATTGGTGCTTTTGTTTATCATGCACCTCGAATTTTTCGACACGAAATGAAAACATTTAGTGTGAAAGATTCAGCTCAAAATAGCGAACTCACCGCCATCAGAGAAGAAATATATAAAGCCCAAAAATCAGATGATTTGGCCAAATTAAAGCAATCGCTCGTTTTGCTCGAAAAAAACAAAACACATGAATCGCTCTATTGGCAATCGTATGTCAATTATCAATTATCGCTCAAGATTTTTAAAACTAACCGTGATGAAAGTCAGAAACTCATCGAAAAAGCCCAAGGGATTCTGAAAAACATGGATGCTAAAAGTTCCGAAGACCTTGCCTTAGCATCAATGATAAATGGGTTTTCGATAAACTTCGCTTCGTTTTATGAGGTGGCCAGTATTGCCAACGAAACCAAACAACTGGCCAATCAGGCAATCAAATTAGACTCTACTAATATGCGAGCTTACTTGGCTTTGGGCATCAATGATTTTTATACGCCCGAAATGTTTGGTGGAATGAAAAGTTCGGAAGAATTATTCAAGAAATCTATCGCCTTTGCCAAATATTCAGAAAATCAGTCGATTAATTGGGGCAAAGATTTAGCCCAAGATTTCTTGAATAAATATTATGAAAAGAAAAAACGACCCGTGTAAGGTTGCTTTAATACCACCAAATGTTTTACTGTTCTAAACAATCAAAAAAATGAGCCTAAGAAAAAAAAGTGTCCGAGATTTGATGACTGACGATAATCTTGGCGGAGAAGCACGTGAATTTTTGGAGTCATTAAAGACCTACGAATATAGCATTTGGGATTATGGTTTTACCGAAAAAATCAGAATGGTAAACCAAGACCCCGAAATCAAGAATCTTTTAAAAGATAATAATATTGAATTGGGTAATTTAGAATCATTTGCACTATCGAAACTCGATATGAGCAATGAAGCCATTAAGCAATTTGCTCGCTTAGGATACCTCCGTGAAAGCACCCGACTATTTAGCGAAGATGCCTTGTCGTTTGAAGCACTATCGCAGCTTTTACAAGTGGCGTATTTCAACAAAAACAATATTGATTTACCACCCAATACCGAACGAAGCAACGAGCAAGCCGAGCGTTTATTTAAAAATATTGCATCGGGTGGAGGAATGTACCCCGTTGAGGTTTATTATCTTTCGCTCAATACCAGTGGTATTCCTAAAGGAGCGTATCATTATAATCTCAAAAGCAAATCGCTTGATTTACTACAAGAATTTGGTGCAGCCGAAATCGCTGATATTTGTAAAGCCTATATGTGCGAAACTCGCAGTATCATTGATTTTGATAACGCAGGTGGAATAATCGTCCTGACGGGCATGGTACACCGAGGTAGTTTCAAATACGGTAATAAAAGCGTGATATTCAACTACATAGATTCGGGTGCAATTATGAATAATATTTATTTATTGGCAGGCGAACTCAACATGGGTTGTTGTGCGATGGGTGGGTATCTTGATGATATTATAAAAGGGTATTTAGGATTAAAAACAAATACCCAAATTATTACAGGGAGTATTTTTATTGGAAACAAAAATCTTAAATGATATGACAGATTTTCTAATTAATCCAGCATTTGATATTATCTATGGCGATGATAATAAACGTGTTATGCTGAAAGAAACCCGTTACGGGAGTGTAAAACTCATCGGTATAAGAGAATGGACAATCCTGAAATGCTATGCCGAAAATACGCTGGAGCATCTTTCAAATTCTTTTCAAAAAGAGTTTATCGACAAAGTAATTACAAGGGGAATCGAAATGAATATTTTGGTTGATAAAACTACCATCGTCGATACCACAGAAGCAAAAGTAGGATTTTTGAGTAATATTCAAGCAAAAGCTACTCAGCTCAACACTGGTTTTATTAAACTTGATTTTCATGGCTCATTTGTGCTTTTTAAGTTATTTACGTTGAGTCTGAAAGGCAATAATCTATTTGAAAAACTGAATTTTAAACGAGTGATAAGCCTCATCATTTGTCTATTCACGACACTGCTCCTAACGGTGTGCTTCAACGCCGATAAGTATAATGCGATTTTTTTTGAAGTGACTAAATTCATTACAAAGCCTGTTTCGACCTTTATCATTAGTGCATTTTTTGTTTCGATGTGCCTAACGCTCGTACACGAATTCGGACATTTTATTATCTATAAATCACTCGGGGGAAAGAGCAATCTGATAGGTGTGGGGCTAAAGTTTTTTGCGATACCGATTTTCTATGTCAATACCGACAGCACTTATCTTTGGAATAGCAAATGGAAGAAAATACTGGTCATTTTGGGTGGAACTTTTGCCGATATTATCGTGATGCTTTGTGTAGCTACATTCATTATCATTGGGCATACAACACATCCTCAATTGGCATTTTTTTGTTATATGCTCTTGGTTTCGCTCAGTATCAAGATGTTTTTTAATCTAAATATTTTTATAACGGGTAATGATGGCTATTTTTTGCTTTCAGAAATGCTAAATCAGACAAACTTTGCGAAGAAACTGGCTACCAATAAAAATAACTTTATGCAACAACTTCGTTCAGGTAATATCTCAAAAATTTCGTTAGAGCTATGGTTAAGCATAATGTATCTTCTTATTTCATTTATTTTCAAAGCTCTTTCGATTTTTATGATGATTTGGTCGCTTTGGTATATTTATAAAATTTCGGGTTAACAACAATAGATTGCCTTCCTCATATATTTATTCCAACCCCAGTGCCTAAAGGTGCTGGGGTTTTATGTTTTATAAGTTAAAAAAACAGGATTTTTGCCTAAGTCTGTAAAATAGAATCTTTATTAAGGTATCCTTTAGAACTTGATATAGAGTCAAGTGAAATGGTTAAGTTGTTGATTGTCAGTAGTTTGAGTCTTTGAGAAATTTAATCTTTGGTAGAAAACCCATCAAAAAAAGACAAACCTCCCACCTTGGTAAGAAGTTCGTCTTTTTTTGATAGCTATACCAGCTGTTGCCGCTCTTAGCAGCAGCAGCAACAGCAGCAGCATGAACCATCAGACACTTCTGCATCAGCAGCCGTCGAAGGCAAATCATGGCCTTCGGCCTCGTTCATTTCTAAATCAAGGCTATCGTTTTCGATTTTTGATTGCGGTTTCAATGTTTCGTTTTTCATGATTGAAAGAAGATTATAATTTTTGAATGTTGATAAAAAAATAGACACTACACCCAATTGGTGCAGTGCCTATCGGCCGCTTTTTAGCAGCAGCAGCAGCAGCAACAAGCATAAACATCACCCGAATCAGCCTCAGCAGCCGTCGAAGGTAAATCTTGACCTTCTGCCTCGTTCATTTCTAAATCAAGGTTATCATTTTCAACTTTTGCGTTTTCTGTTTGCGTAGCAAATTGCGATTTGAAGAATTCTTTTTTCATGATTGAAAATTGGTTAAAAAGTGAATGTTGTTATTGTTAGAACATTACAAAACTACACCTGTTCTCTTACTACTTTCAATAGTGTAAATACATCATTTTAATGATTTTTTATAGTGAATATTAATCACTCATAAAATTATAAGTTGTTGTAAATAAGGTGTTTGTATTTCCTGTGATGGCATTTGTATAACCATTGTAGCTGCTGGTGTATGTTTTTTTTTTATCATATTCGATAAGGGTATTTTTGATAAAATTTAACTAAAAATCATTTATCATGATGAACTTCGGAGAGTTTACGTATAAGGCAAGAGAGGCTGTTAGGAAAGGAACAGACATTGCCAAAAAATGGGGACACTCGGTTACAGAGCCTGAGCATATTTTGCTCGGTATAATCGAAGAAGATACCCGTACATTTAAGAGTTTGTTTAACCTTCAAGCCGATGGTATTGAAGGCATTCAGAACCATATTTCAAAAAGCCTTATTTATTTTCCTAAAAATTATAGAGCAGGCGATAAGATGCTACTGGGCAAAGACGCTTTCTATATTTTTGAGCGAGCAAAAGCCTTGATGAAAGAGTTTTCGGATGAATTTGTGAGTATCGAAATACTCCTGCTCACATTTGCACAATCGAATAAAAAATGGAGTAGTATCTTGTGTGAAAGTGGCGTTTCGCCAGCAACCATTCGCAATGAGATTGCGACGTTGCGTGGTAAAAACAAATCGGTGAATGACCGTAGTTCGGAAGGAAAATATAAATCTTTAGAACGCTACGGTAGAAATCTTACCGAATTAGTTAGGCAAGGTAAAGTAGAGGACGTCATAGGGCGAGACGACGAAATTAGAAGGGTACTTCAAGTCTTGAGTCGAAAAACCAAAAATAATCCACTTTTATTGGGCGAGCCAGGCGTTGGCAAAACAGCCATTGCCGAAGGGCTTGCTCATCGGATTGTACAGCGAGACGTGCCAGAATATTTGGTAAATAAACAAATCATATCGCTTGATATGGGTTTGTTGTAAGAAAAAAAAAAAATGAAAGGTGAGTTTGAAGAACGCCTAAAAGCAGTAATTCAAGAAACCATTGATGCCGAAAATATCGTCTTATTTATTGATGAAGTGCATAGTCTTGTAGGGGCAGGCGGAAGTGAAGGAACTAATGATGCCGCTAATTTGCTAAAGCCTGCCCTTTCGAGAGGCGAAATCATGTGTGTAGGAGCAACTACATTGGCCGAATACCAAAAATATATCGAAAAAGACAAGGCCCTCGAACGCCGTTTTCAGCCAGTGAGTGTTGATGAGCCTTCTATCGAAGATACAATTACGATTTTGCGTGGTTTGAAAAAACGTTTCGAGGAATTTCACGGCGTAGCAATCAAAGATGAAGCCATTGTAGCAGCCGTAGAATGGTCGAGCAGATATATTACCGAAAGATATTTGCCCGATAAAGCCATTGATATTCTGGATGAAGCTGCCTCACATTTACGCATGGAAAAAAGTCTTTCGCCTGCCAATGTTGACCGAATAAACCGCAGGATTTTTTCTTTAGAAAGAGAAAAAAGTGCTTTAATAGAAGATGAACTCTTCGAGAAAGTAGCAGAAATAGAAGCTAAAATTCAAGCGAAAATTATAGAAAAAGAAAACTTAGAGATAGACCAGAGCTTTAAGAAAGATATTCTATCGACGATTGATAAACTCAAAGAAGAGCTGGAAACACTCGAAGTAGAAGCCGATGCGGCCAAGGTCAAGCACGATTATTTGAAAGTATCCGAAATTGTCTATGGTCTGATTCCACAAAAAGAAGAACAAATAAAGAATTTACGTTTAAAATTGCTTGATGAAAAAGAAGCTGGTCCGATAGCGAGTGTAGGAAAAGCTAATATTGCCAATATTATCGAGCAAATTTCAAAGATTCCGATAAATCAGCTACTAAAGTCCGAACGAGAACGATTACTAAACCTTGAAGCCGAACTTGGGCGAAGAGTAATAGGCCAACGAAATGCCATTGAGGCCATATCCAATGCTGTCAGAAGAAGTAGAGCAGGTATGCACGACCCTAACAAACCATTGGGAAGTTTTCTGTTTCTGGGTCCGACGGGCGTTGGAAAAACCGAGCTTTCAAAAGCATTGGCCAACTTACTCTTTTGCAGCGACGATTCACTGATACGTATAGATATGAGTGAATACCAAGAGCAGCATACCGTCAGCCGTTTGGTGGGTTCGCCTCCAGGGTATGTAGGTTATGAAGAAAGTGGACAGCTCACTGAACCCGTCAGGCGTAGACCTTTTTCGATTATTTTATTTGATGAAATCGAAAAAGCTCACCCCGAAGTTTGGAATATTTTGCTACAAGTCTTAGACGATGGTCGATTGACCGACAATAAAGGCCGAACGGTCAATTTCAAAAACACACTTATTATTCTGACCTCAAATATGGGTGCTGAAATAATTCAACGAAAATATGCAGCATTTAACGACGCCAACGATGATTTTGACGAAAATCTGAAAACAGAAATGATAGGATATCTTCAAAAATCAATAAAACCCGAATTTTTGAATAGGATTGACGAAATAATTTCGTTTCACCCACTCACGAATGATGATATATGCAAGATTATCACAATCCAATTAGAAGGAGTGAAAAAACGTTTGGCTGCTCAGCACATCGAACTTCAAATCAGCTCGAAAGCAACCGAATTGATTAGTCAGTTGGGCTTCGACCCAACCTTTGGAGCAAGACCACTCAAACGCATTATTCAAAAAAAAGTAATAGACGCAATTTCGAGAGAAATCATACAGGGAAATATCGAAAAGGATTCAAGCATTAGTTTAGAAGTTGATTCAAATAACAACTTCATAATCAGGCAATTAGCAGCCGAATTACCTAATGCACATAAAACGACAATCGATTCGGTCAGTTTTTCATTCTTAGAGGAGACCAACTAAAAGAGCTACTTCTTGATTTTAGGCGACTACCCACAAAGTTCTACTCGAAAAAAATAGTAAAATTGATTTTTCGAGTAGGATTGTTGTAGAAAAACCAAAAATATATTTGATTGTAAATTTATTTAGTTACATTTGTGTCTTTAAGTACTAATACAAATACAAAATGTCTAACGGAACAGTAAAGTTTTTCAATGAAACCAAAGGATTTGGTTTTATCAAAGTAAATGGCTCAAACCAAGAAGTATTCGTTCACGTGTCTGA
>JAIYBU010000019.1 GCA_027488335.1 Cytophagaceae bacterium | reverse complement strand
TGCTGGCCGCTATGCGAAAGGTTTTGGGTACCCACATTGTACAGAAAGGTTCCTACCAAGATGATAATATTACACGTTTTGACTTCTCGCACTTTGCTAAAGTTACTGATGAAGAATTAGGACAAATCGAGGCTATTGTCAATGAGAAAATCCGTGAAAATATTCCACTCGAAACCAAAGTAAATATTCCAATTGCTGATGCAATTGCTTTGGGTGCAACGGCAACTTTCGGTGAAAAATATGGTGACTTCGTGAGAGTAGTCATTTTCGACCCAAAATTCTCAGTTGAACTTTGCGGTGGTACGCACGCCTCTTCAACAGGTAAAATTGGTTTATTCAAATTTATTTCTGAAGGTTCAGTAGCTGCTGGGGTGCGTCGTGTTGAGGCATTAACTGGAGGAAAAGCTCTTTCAGTTATCGGTGAGCAATTATCAATCAGTAATCAATTAAAAGAGATTTTAAGAAACAACGATTTGATTAAAGCCGTTGAAAATCTTTTGGCTGAAAAAACTGCTTTACAGAAAAAAGTGGAGGCTCTCGAAAACGAAAAACTCCAAGAATTGAAAAATGAGTTGGCTAAAACTGCGGTAAATATCAACGGTGTAAACGTAATTACAGCAAAAGTAAGCGTTCCATCGGCTGATGCTTTAAAGCAGCTTTGCTTCGATTTGAAAAATAAAGTAGAACGTTTCTATGGTGTACTTGGTGCAGAATTTGGAGGAAAACCACAAATTGCAGTAATTATTGATGAAGATGTAATGAAAGAAAAAAACCTTCACGCAGGAAATATTGTAAAAGAACTCGCCAAAGAAATGAAAGGCGGCGGCGGTGGCCAACCTTACTTCGCAACCGCAGGAGGTAGCGATGCCAGCGGCCTTGAGCGAGCCATTGAAAAAGGAAAGAGTTTTGTATGATATGTGGGGCGAACTAAATGTTCGCCCTTTTTTGTTTGCAGAATTTTATACTATTTGCTACATTAATTTAAAAACACCCAATGAAATGGGTGTTTAATACAAAAAAAGAAAAGACAACATATTTCTATGCACCCTCCATCAGTTAAAACTGATGGTAATGAAGTTCTTTTACTACTTACAAACCAGAAAAGACACGCAGTTCATCGAATAGAATATGTTTGTTTGGCAGCACCTACATCAAGCCTTAATTTCTCAAAAGAATCAACAGCTAATAACACTTTGTCGGGGTACAAACCCAATTTGAGTAGCATAAAAGCAAGTGAAACAGTCAAAAACATATACAAAGAAACCCCTCTCTTTGCATAAAACCAAGCTTCAGAACTTTGTGCTTAAAAGTTGAATAATTCAAGAAAATTAATCAACTATCAAATTACTAAGGCTAACGTTAAACCGCTTTTGGCTTCGTTCCACTCGGCTTTTTGCATCCTACCCAAAAATGTGATAAATAATAAAACGAAAATTCAGTCAACGACCAACTAATAAGTGTATCACTCACGTATCCTGTAATACAATTGGCAACAAAAGCTATAAAAATAGCACTGTAAATACCCAATTTGGGTATATAAATAATTGAAATAAAAGACCAACAAAACGGCAACATTAAACATTAAATTTCAAAAACAACACCTATTTTCGAGAGGATGAACAAAAGAATAATACAATTTAAGAAATGGGTTTCTTTAGTTACTTTATTCTATAAACTTGAAAGTTTAACAGCTTTTTTTCATCGAATTATTATTTCAGGAAATAAATGTCAATAAGAATGCCAATCATGGCATTGAGAAGAGTTAGTCTAATGACAGCACCTAACCAAATTGATTGGAAAGTACGAGGTAATCGCCAATAATATTATTTCAAAAAACACCATAAAAGCCTTTAATGTGTTGGTTTATGGTAAATTGAGACAATCTAAGGAAAATCAGAGATAACGATTGATTGGTAACAAAACCCATAAATCAATAAAATTTCCAATAAAATATTTACCTTCTACCTTATAAACAAGGCAACGTTTTTTTCCAATAAATGGAAGAAAACTCCAATTATTGGTACCATTCCAAATATAAATAGTAGAAACCCTTTAATGATTTTTTAAATTCTTAATATTTGTTTTGAGCAACTAATCTCAAAAAATGAGGGTGAGCCAACAATACCCAACTTCTCAGAGGAATCTCGAAAACTTCAACCAATTTTTATAGAATCTGATACAAAGTCACTATACTTGCTCAAAAAAATGATTAATTAACCTAATTTATACAATTTTTATAAGACTTGTTGCTACGAAGAATCAGTGAATTGTCAGGAATTTAATAATTAGGAAAAACGATGTTCTGTTCTTTTGGATATCGAAATGATACTTTTTAGATAAACGTCAATACCTCTTTCAAACAATAAAATATAGATTAAAATAAAGGCACGAACGTGTAAATGTATATTAACAAATAACTCAAGGCTTTGTAAAAAATGACAAATAAATTGATGAAAATTTAGAGACTAAAGTCTGATAAACTCGTCGAACGTAGTTTTATATGGTATTTTTGCATAAAATTTCATCGTTGAGCGAGTAGGTAAGTTCAATCCTATCGCTGCTTCCGTTACGATTTTTCACTCAAATTATTTCTGTACTCGTTTGCTTTCTTGGTTTTTAAAGTGCAAATTTACTTCCGGCAACGTATTTATGGGATAAGTTGACTACGGGTTGTACATCTTATGATACCCATATTAGAGTAGTCACAAAGTAAATTTAGGCCAAAGCTAAGCATTAGCATTATTTACCTAAAGGCTTGCTACTAAACAAATTAATTCTAAAATTACTCACAAAACCATCAGAATACTGGTCGTTGGCTAATCTTTGACAGGAAGCTTAGTAACTTTTTTTGAATATATATCGACAAGTATGCCAAAAACATATTAATCAGAAAATACTTTTTTTCGTTTTCGTGAGTTGTTATATGATAGTAGTATTACCATTTGTGTACCACTACCAACAATGAAATGTAAATACATCATAATCAGACACTTACAAAAAGTAAATATTAAACAAGAAGTTCCAATTATTGGAATTGAATAATATTTTTGGAAACATTAGTTTTAAAATAATTTCCGCACGATTTTTGCTAAGATTTTGGATATTCACGATGTATCCCAAACCCCAAGCTCACAATATGAAAGGTATAGTATTCACCGAATTTATCGATATGGTAGAATCTAAGTTTGGATTTGAGATGATGGACGACATCATCGAATCTTCAAACCTACCATCGGGCGGTATCTACACAGCAGTTGGCACTTATGACTATTCCGAAATGGTTCAACTGGTGGCTGCACTTAGCCAACGAACTCAAATCCCTGTAAAAACGCTATTAAAGACGTATGGAAAACATTTGTTTGTTGTATTGATGAAAGATTATTCTCACTTTTTCCCGAGAATAAAAAGTGCATTTGAACTTTTTGAACAAATTGATACCCATATTCATGTTGAAGTACTTAAGCTTTATCCAGATGCCGAGCTCCCTAAATTCGAAACCAAACGTATTGATAACAATACCTTAGAAATGCTCTAAAAAAAAAAAAAAAAAATGGCTGATTTTGCAGATGGTTTAATCGAAGCAGCTCTGGAACATTATAATGAGAAAGCCAATATAGAGATTGTAAAACTAAATGAAAGTGGTTCATTAGTCAAATTTACGATTAGTAAAGTATGAATGAGGAAGTAGAGATACTGAAACGTAAAATTGAGCGTGAAAAAAAAGCCCGACAACAAGCAGAAAAGTTGTTGGAGGTGAAGGCTTTGGATTTATATAAAGCGAACGAAGAACTAAAAAAGCTCAACGAATCGCTTGAAAAGCAAATCCAAGAACGTACCGAAGCACTACAATATAGTGAAGAAAAATACCGTGGTATTATTGAAAACATGGATTTAGGCTTGATTGAAGTTGATAATAATGATATTATAAAAAAGGCATATAAACGTTTCTGCGAACTCACTGGCTATGAAGAAAGTGAATTAATAGGCCAAAAAGCAGCCAATATTTTGCTACCTGACGAAGATTTTAGACGTATAGTTGCCGAACAAAACAATAATCGTTTAGAAGGTAAAACTGGTGTTTACGAAATTCCACTCAAAAAGAAAAACGGTGAGGTGATTTGGGTAATTATAAGTGGAGCCCCAATCATTGAAAGTAGCGGAAAAGTAACTGGTTCGGTGGGTATCCACCTTGATATTACCGACCGTAAACGCACGCAAGAGGCTCTTGAAGAAGCCCGACAAGTAGCAGAAGATGCTCGTAGAGCTGAAAAACGTTTCTTGGCCAATATGAGCCACGAGATTCGTACGCCAATCAATGCCATTATCGGCATGACGCATTTGCTGTATGACACAAATCCGACTAAAAAACAAGTTGAGTATCTGAGTGCTGTCAATTATTCGGCCGATTTACTCTTAAATCTGGTTTCTGATGTACTTGATATATCAAAAATTGAGGCGGGTGAAATGAAACTTTCTGAGCAAACTTTTAGCCTTAAAGACCTCATTAACAGCACCTTACAAACATTTAGACTTCGTTTACAAGGAAAAGATGTTAAACTCGTTTTAGAGTTTGATGAAGAAATAGAAAACGACGTCATCGGAGATTCAACATTTTTGACACAAATCTTAATGAACCTTTTGAGTAATGCTGTGAAGTTTACCGAAAAAGGGAAAATCGGTGTTCAAGTTGCGTTGCTTTGTAGATTGGGCGATTTATTAATGACCGAAATCAAGGTATTCGACACAGGAATCGGTATAAGCCCGCAAAGTTTAGGAAAAATTTTTGATAGTTTCAAACAAGCTGACCAAGATGTGAAAGTAAAATATGGTGGCACAGGACTCGGTTTGTCTATCGTCAAACAATTGGTAAATCTACAGGGGGGGGAGATTTCGGCAGAAAGTACACTTAATGAAGGTACTATTTTCACTTTCACTCTTCCATTAAAGGATAGTAAAAGGCAAACTAAAAAGTTACATTCGCTCACGGCAGATATTTCAGGAGATTGGAAAAAATACCATGTTTTGGTTGTAGAAGATAATCTCATTAACCAAAAATACGTGGAAGGTTTATTACTGAAATGGCAAATGAGTTATAAAATTGCCAATCAAGGACTCGAAGCTCTT
>JAIYBU010000221.1 GCA_027488335.1 Cytophagaceae bacterium | reverse complement strand
TCAAATTCCTCAACGGTCAATAATTCGATTGATTGCAAACCAATATTTTTGGCAGCTCGGCAAAGTGATTCAAGGTCGATTGTGTCGTAGCACCAACGACAAACGGAGTGATTGATGCGTCCTTTAAGTGCAGCTCCCATGACAATATCGGCAGCTTCAAGGCGAGAAGCGACTGCTCCAGTGAGAGCTACAGTTGCAGCTCCTTCTACAATTTTTTTCATAGCATTTCGGCGAGAAGTATTATTTTTTATCATTTTTTTATTCCCTAAAGAGGGTTTGTTGTGTAAATTAATTGACTTGAATAGTTAAGCAATTTAATGCAAAAAATTAATTATAGCACTATTTACAATCAAAATAACAACGAAATATAATAAAAACTATGGTTTAGCGTATTTGGATATGATAGTAAATTTCGGATACATCACCCAAAACAATTTAGCACAAACAAGAATGAAAAACACCACAAAAATTTTGGTTTTATTTTTAGTTGCACTCATGGCAAGTTCATGTTTCAAAAAACTAAAAGAAGACCTCTTGCCATCGGGTTCGGCTACCTTGATTGCCAACGGCACAAATGTAAGTTTGGGTACTCCAACGGCTGTTACGCTACTCGGAGTAGTAACGATTGAAGCTAATAAAGATAAAAGCGGCTACACGATTTTATTGAACAAATCGGGTATTAAAGAAGGAAAAACGTATGATTTGAAAAGTTCGACGGGCGTATTTACGTTCCACCACGATGGAACTTTTTACTCGCCAAGCACAGGTACGCTGGAGATTACGAAGTTTACCGATAATAAAATTGTAGAAGGAAAATTTAGTTTTGATGGAAATGCGATTGGCAATACCAGCAAAAAAATGACCGCCAGCGGCACTTTTAGTGTCAATATTATTTTGTGAGAAAAATCTTATAAAAAACAGCGTGATGAAGCAAAAGCCTATCACGCTGTTTTTTTTCAAATTATCACTTCACGGTCAGTACTACACGTTGATAACGAGTCAGAGAAGGTTTGCCGTTATCGCTTCCTTCTACAATTATGTGAAACGTATCTCCGCTTTTTGCATTTATAGGAATCTGTATGACTGCTTGACTACCTTTTTCCTGAATTTGAACTTTTTCGCTTGATGAACCAACTTCTTGATACTGCCAAAACTTCACATCGACTTTGTTGTTGTCTGGGTCAGCTGTGACTGCATTAATGCTAATACTTTGTCCAATTTTTACACTCAATTTTGTTCCTTCCTTCACCGATATTTTCGGAGCATGATTGGCCGATTTATCATCTTTTACACACCAATCGGCACGAGCAGCAAAATCATTTTGTATGGCTGGAATCCAACGGGTTTGGGCAAAAGCATTATCCATTTTTTTTGTAAAAGGATTATAATCAGCAGCAGCATTGCCATCTTCCCAACGGCTTGGAGTTAGGCCAGATTGGACCAAGCGACCACCCCAACCACCATCTTGGGGGTTTTCGAGATTATTTAAGCCAACATCAACCAAATGTAAAAAAGCAGGCGAATCGCCTTCAGAAATAAAATCAAATTGCCCAAAACTTCCCCACTGATTCTTTTTGGCTTTTTCCATGCTGCTGTATATATCATCAATTTCACCCTTTGGAGGGTTTCCATCGCCGTAACTGTAATACATTTTCAGGAGTGGCCCATGATTATTGATTATTTCTCCCATAAATTTACCTTCCAAGTACGAATGAAGTTCTTGTGGTACAGACCGCTTCCAAAAATAAGCAAAACTCCAAAACTGATTTGAATTATAATAAACCTTAATGTCTTTCCAGTTTGGTTCGATGTATTTCTTGTAGGTTGCATCTTGGTCAAGTATGGCATAAATAATGGCTTTTCGGCAAACTTTTTTATATATTTTGTCCCATTGAGGAGTATTTTTATATTCATCTTCAATAGATTTCAATGAACGGGCAATCGTATTTGTTCCGCCCCAAACTTGTAAATAAAGCGGAGTCATATCATCGTCAAGCAATTTGGCTTTGATGAAATCAGAACCAGCCGTATTTTTATCCATTTCTCCTTCAAAATCAATATTGCCGATACGAATTCTATCTCTGAGATATTTGTGTGTCGGATAATCTTTTGAATGTTTTATTAAGTTTGGATATACTTTTCCGTAGGCATCAACCAAATCATAAATCCATTGTTCGCCAGGCCAACGAAGTTCGGTGCGTTCGCCGTACATTTTCTTGGTCATTTCCATTTCAGATGTAAACTTTGTTCCTTTACCGTCACCTTTATAATGCCATTGCGAACTACTAATAATTAAGCCTTCAACTTTATATTCATTTGCATATAATAGCATTCGGATGAATGAATCTACGTCGTCGAGTTCTCCATCGGTTGTTACAATCGTACGAGGTTTGGATGAAGTTGGCTTGGTCTGCCCTATTGAATTTAGTACTATTGCAGAAAATAATATTACGAAAATGCTAATTCTTGATTTCATTTCTATTTAAAGGGGTTAATTTCTCCTGACAAAAGTCGGGACTATGATATTTTGTCCTTTGGACAACTAAAAAAACTCTTCACCTTTCATTTTCATCACTTTTCTCTCATTTCCCTCGCACCTCAATTATTACTCTTTGATATTTTGTAAGTGCTGGGTTTCCATTGTCAGTGGCTTCTAAAATAACATGAATCGTTTGGCCTGCGGTGGCATCTTTTGGTACAATAACCTCCGTTTGTAATGATTCGGCATTATTTATTTGTACTTTATTCTGATAGCTTCCTGCGGGCATTTGTAGCCATTTTACATCCACTTGATTGCCATCAGGGTCAGATATAACTCCATTAAGTTTTACTTTTTGACCTGCATTTGCCATCATTTTCAGTGGCCCTTGTATGCTAACTGTTGGTTCATGGTTTGCTTCTGAAAACTTAGGTGTAACCGACCATTTCATGCGAGCAGCAAAACTATTTTGTGCTTGTGGAAAGAAATCAGGAAATGGCAACGTAGTATCATTCGCTTTTTTTTCATTGAATGCTCCTAACTGTGTAGCCATTTGTTCGGCCGACCCTTCTGAAAGGTTTGAGAACATTCCTGTATCGGTTTTTCTAATGGCTCTTCCGCCCCAACCCCCATAAAAATCTTTTTCGTAGGCACGTAAACCGTTGCCGAGCATATTCATAAACGTATGATTATCTCCTTCGCCGAGCCACGAGCCTTTTTCTTGCGGTGGCATCCAAACAAAATACCCCATCTTTCTTAATTCATCACTTGTATAACCCGAAAGACCAAAATAATCAACCATATCGCCTTTTACCATTTGTTTTCCATCGCCCCAAACTCTATACAAGCTGCCAATTGCACCACGAGACGTAACATTTTCTTTCATCCAAGTAGGCGTAAGCAATGCTTTATTCGCTTCGTTTGCCCGAATTTGAGCTCCATAGCCATAGTTTGGACTATCTCTAAACTGACGGTATTCGATTTCTGGCCAATTCGGTTTTATGTAGTTAGCGTAGGTATCGTCTTGGTCGCCCGATGGTAATAAAACTACTTTTCTGACAATCTTACTTTTTATATTTGCCCATTCAGTAGTATACTGATACTTGTCTTGAATAGATTTCAAGGCTCTGGCAATGGTGCTTGCTCCACCCCAATTGGTGATGTATAGCGGGCCAGGTTTATCATCTAATATCAATGCTTTTATTAGTTCTGAGCCTTCTGTATCTTTTGAATAATCGCCATCGAATTCGATATTTCCGTATCGAATTTTTGATTTCAAGTATTCAGGCGTTGGATACTCTTTGTTATGAATTTTAAGATTTGGGTACGATTTAGCATAAGCATCTACAATATCATGAATGAAACGCTCATCTTTTGCCCATCTCCACGATTCGCATGGGCATTGGTTCATGCCAAAACGGTCGTATTCTCTGCCCGCAACAAACCATTTTGTACCTTTGCCGTCTCCTTTCCAGTGAAACATACTACTGGCATAAATTAGTCCTTCGATTTGAACATCAGAACTATAAAGCAAGAAGCGAATCATCGAATTATTATCATCCAACTCAGGGTCGGCCGTAATAATGATTCTTGGCTTTGCTTCGGTTTGTGCATTTGCTTGATTGAATGAAATTATCATTAAAATCATGCAAAATACTATTTTTGATAAACTTCTAATATTTGTTTTCATTTTCTATTTCCCCCGAAAAAAAGTCGTCGGACCGCCGATGCGGGGCTATATTATTTATGTCCGTTGGACAATTGTTACTTCACATTCCCCAACGGGAAAAATATCATAGCATTGGGTTTTTCCCAATGGGGAGCGTAATAAAAGACTATTTAAAACACAAAGGAGCAAATTCTGACAAATACATTCGCCATGAGTTCCAATCGTGGTTTCCAATATTTTCTCTGTAAGTATATTTGAAACCAATTTCATCATATACCTTTCTCAATTCTACGCCACTTTTGTAGAGAAAATCGTCAGTTCCCATACCAATCCAATATACTTTTGGGTTATTTCTTTGTAATTCTTTCAATTGAGTAATATACCCAGCCTTATCGAAATTAGGGTCATTTCTTGCAGCAGACCAAAGACCCATGCTCATTACGCCAATGTATTTAAACATCGACGGATTTGCATTTGTAATATTTTGTGTATGAAATCCACCCATCGAAAAACCTGTAACGGCTCTATGGTCGGCATCGGCTATTACTCGATAATTGCTTTCAATATAAGGAATTACATCTTTTACCAAACTTTTCTCGAATACACCCGCCGCCATTGCACCAATGCCAGTATTATCTTTTTTAGGCAAATTCGCTGGACGGTCAAGCACTGAGCCTACATTATTTACATCGCCATTCGTAATCACAACAATCATTGGTTCGGCTTTTCCTGCGGCAATCAGATTATCTAAGATATAATTAGCTCTTCCACGATTTACCCAAACCTCTTCATCGCCACCGCCACCATGTAACAGATACATCACTGGGTATTTTTTATTGCTTTTATCATAATTGGGGGGTGTATAGATAAACATTCTTCTTTGAGATGTTCCAACTGTTGGCGAATCGTACCAAACCGCTTTCAAATCGCCATGTGGCACGGGTTTTACATCAATAATATCTCCTAAACCACCTGGAACCAACAAACGGCTTTGAATATATGCTCCGTCACGAGTGACAGCTTTGTTGAGAGGGTCGAGCATCGGAATTCCATCTAAAACAATGTCATATTCATACATATCCGAAGGAATTGGACCAACTTTCACTTCCCAAAGTGTGTCTTTTTTTGCCATCAAATCAGGAGCAAAACGGCGATTCCATGTGCCTACAACTTTTACATCTTGTGCTTTTGGAGCATAAAGTCTAAAAATCACCGACCTGTCTGGTAAAACTTCGGGCGAAACGATATTTGTTGGTCTTCTTTGTGCATCTGCTATAAAAGCTGACACCAAAAACATAACGACCAAGCAAATCTTTATGATTTTTTTCGAAATTAAAGACTTTTGTTTCATATTTTAAGGTTGAATGTGTTTTTCTAAGAATTAATTTAACTTAATTTTGAATACAAACGTATAATACAAAAAATTCATTTTCAAATATTTTCGTTTATTTATTTTTATTTTTGTTTTCTTTCTTTTAGTTTTGTTTCACATTAGTCAGAATCTTATGTTACCAAACCAACGTAGAGATAAAATATTAGAGTTATTAAAAGAAGATGGCTCGGCAAAAGTAGCTGATTTAGCTCGCTTGTTTAAAGTTACAGAAGTAACGATTCGACAAGATTTGGAGAAATTGGAGGCCGAAGATTTAATCATTAAACAACACGGCGGGGCAACCTTAAAAAATGTTGAAGACCAAGTAAAGAGTTTTTCATTAGTGCATCAAGAAAACTTAGATAAGAAAGAAATAATTGCCCAAAAATGCTTAGAGTTTATTGAAATGGGTGATACGATTATTCTTGATTCGGGAAGCACAACCACTGAAATAGCAAAAAAAATAAAGGCTTCGGGTATTAAAAATCTAACTGTTATTACTAATGCTCTCAACATAGCCTTGATGCTCGGAACAGGCTTAGATATTGAAGTAATTATGACTGGTGGAGAATTTAAACCACCCACTTTATCATTAACAGGACAAAAAGCAGCAGATTTTTTTAAAGGATTGAATGTGCAGAAATTGTTTTTAGCTACGGCTGGAATTTCGCTCAAATCGGGACTTACTTACCCATCTATCAGCGATTTAGTAGTAAAAAAAGCCATGATTGATGCCGCCGAAGTAACATATTTGGTAGCAGATAGCACCAAAATTGGCAAAAGTGCCTTAGCGAGCTTGGGAGCTTTAAGTTTGATAGATTATATTATTACTGATTCCGATATTCAAGAAAAACACAAAGAAGTATTTAGAGAAAATGAAATTGAGGTAATTATCGCATAGGTGAATGTCTATAAACCCGACAAAAAGTCGTCGGACTGCCGATGCGGGTCTATAATATGAATCCCCTTTGGGGAATAGTTTGATTTATTGTCCAACGGACATATATACAATAGCCCCGATTTTTTGTCGGGGAAAATCATAAAAATGAAATATTATAAACTATACCTATTCATTATTTTCACTTTTCAGTCAATTATATTGTCTGCCCAAAATCCTGTGCCAATCAAACCACGAATTTTGATTAGTACCGATATTGGCGGAACAGACCCTGACGACAACCAATCAATCGCTCACTTTTTGATGTACAGCAACTTATTTGAAACCGAAGGACTCATTTCTTCGCCTTCGTATGGCAATGGCACAAAACAAGAGTTATTCAGAATGATTGATTTGTACGAAAAAGACTTACCTAAATTACAAAAACAAGCATCGGGCTTTCCAAGTCCAGCCTATTTAAAATCAATATCCAAACAAGGCAAACACGGTGCTGCTCCTTTCAAAGGCTATACCCATTCAACAGAAGGCTCTGACTGGATTATAAAATGTGCTAAAAAACCAAGCAAACAACCACTTTGGGTGTTGGTTTGGGGTGGCTTAGACGATGTTGCACAAGCTCTGCACGATGCCCCAGAGATTCAAAAAAACATGAAGGTTTATTGGATTGGCGGACCAAACAAAAAATGGAGTGCCAATAGCTATGCCTATATCGTTAAAAACTTTCCCAACCTTTGGTTTATCGAAACCAATAGTTCTTATTATGGATTCTTTTCTGACGGCGGCGACAACGAAGCTTTGGTGAACAAGAATTTTTATCAAAACTACATCAATGGTGCAGGCGAATTAGGTAAAGATTTTATTGAATACTACAAAGGAAACATAAAAATGGGTGATACTCCTTCGCTCCTATATATGATGGATGGCAACCCCAATAATCCTTTGAAAGAAAGTTGGGGCGGAAGTTTTGAAAAATTTAATCGTAGTCCAAGAGTTGTTTTCAACAGAAATACTACGCTGTCTGATACCGTTACGGTTTTTTCTATTGTTGAGCTTCACTTCAAAGGTCCAAAAATAAATATTTCGCCCGATTCAGCTTGTTTTACTATGGCTGTAAAGGCAAAAATTGGTGTTCAAAAATGGGCAGGTTATTACTTAGGCGATGGCGATTACGCAATCAGATATTGTCCAAAACAAACCGAAACACTTTCTTATACCATTTCGTCTGAAATTAAAGGATTTGAAGAGCAAAGCGGTCAATTTGTGGTAGATAATATTTGGATTGGAAAACCAAGAGCCACAGATTATAAATTAGGCAAAAACTATTACACCGACCGTGCAGCTCCACAACTTTTTGATGGACAATGGCAAGGAGCAAAAACCACCCTAAAATGGAGAAATGATGCCCTCATGGACTGGACAAAACGTTTAGGTTGGTTAAAATAATTGTAAACCCCGTGTAGAGACGTTGCATGCAACGTCTCTACGATAATAATAACAAATAAATCTAAAATCGTAGATAAAAATGACATTAGGCGTAATCATCGGAAACAGAGATTTCTTTCCAGATAGTTTAGTAGAAAAAGCACGAACGGAAATCATTGATGTTTTTGCAAAATTGAATCTAAAACCTATTCTTCTCGAAACAACCGATTCTAAACTGGGCGGAGTTGAAACCTTCAAAGATGCTCAGAAATGTGCCGAATTATTCAAAAAACACCGTGAAGATATTTCGGGCATTTTGGTACTTCTTCCCAACTTTGGCGATGAAAAAGGTGTAGCAGATACACTCAAACTTTCAGGTCTGAATGTACCTGTGCTAATTCAAGCCTATCCCGATGAATTAAGTAAGATGAATGTAGTCAATCGCCGTGATTCGTGGTGTGGAAAAATCTCTGTTTGTAATAATTTATACCAATACGGTATTAAGTATTCACTTACAAGTCAGCATGTTAGCTTACCTTCGGCTCCCGAATTCCAGAAAGATTTGATGGATTTTGTAGCAGTATGCAGAGTGGTAAAAGGCTTAAAAACTGTAAGAATTGGTGCGATTGGTGCAAGGCCTGGTGCGTTCAACACGGTGCGATATTCAGAGAAAATCCTTCAACGAAATGGCATTACCGTAACTACTTTCGATTTATCCGAAATCTTGGGCAGAGCCAATAAATTAACGCCTGACGATACAAAAGTTAAACAACATATTGAGTCAATCAATGCCTATGCTTCAAAAGGAAAAACGCCAAATGAAGCCATGCTTCAGATTGCCAAATTAGATGTGGTTTTGAAGGAAATCATGGAAGAAAATGCCTTAGATGCCACAGCTATTCAGTGTTGGACATCGCTCCAGCAAAACTACGGTTGTAATGTGTGTACGAGCATGAGTATCATGTCGGAAAATATGTTGCCGTCGGCTTGTGAGGTGGATGTTACGGGTACTTTAAGCATGTATGCTATGCAGTTGGCAAGTGGCTCGCCGAGTGCTTTGGTTGATTGGAATAATAATTATGCCGATGACCCCGAAAAATGCGTATTGTTTCACTGTGGAAACTGGGCGAAATCATTCTTACCAGACATTCAGATTTCAAACGCTCCGATTCTCGGAACAAGTGTTGGCGTAGAAAACACCTATGGAGCTTTGGATGGAAGAACGCCAGCCATGCCATTGACCTATGGAAGAATCTCAACCGACGACCCCAAAGGAATCATCAAAGCCTACATCGGTGAAGGCGAACTAACCAACGACCCGCTCAATACTTTTGGCAACCGTGCAGTAGCACAAATTCCTGATTTACAAGGACTTATGAAATACGTTTGTAGAAATGGGTTTGAGCATCATGTAGTAATGAACGCCTCAAAAACCGCTACAATTCTTGAAGAAGCACTCGGAAATTATATGGGTTGGGAGGTTTATAAACACTAATTAGATTTTGGATTTATGATTTTGGATTTACGATTTATGGTAGATTCAATATTCGTAAATCGTAATTCGTAAATCGTAATTGAATGACAGAAAATCACTTATCTCTCATAGAGAAATCAAAAGAATATCGAAAAAAAATTCTCAAATACATCTTCAATGCCAAAGCTGGGCATACGGGAGGAGATTTGTCGATAATTGATATTTTGAATGTACTGTATAATCGAATTATGAATGTTTCGCCCGAAAATTGGCACTCAAACACTCGTGATAGATTCATTCAGAGCAAAGGGCATTGTGTAGAAGCACTCTATGTAGTTTTGGCAGATAAAGGCTTTTTCCCAGAAGAAGATTTATTGACAATGTGCCAGTATAATTCGCCCTATATTGGGCATCCTACCAAATACATCAAAGGTATGGAACAAAATACTGGTGGATTGGGACATGGGCTTTCTATTTGTTGTGGAAATGCACTGGCAGCAAAAAAAGATAATTCACCAATAAAAGTTTTCACGATTTTAGGCGATGGCGAAATGGCAGAAGGCTCTAATTGGGAAGCATTCATGTTTGCTGCTCATTATAAATTGGATAATCTCTGTGCTATTCTCGACTACAACAAATTACAAATAACCGCACCCAATGCCGAGGTAATCGGACTCGAACCTTTAGATAAAAAACTCGAAGCCTTTGGTTGGGCAGTCCGCCACGTGGATGGACATAATTTGGAAGAGTTAGAAAACACCCTGAAAAGTTTACCTTTTGAAGCAGGAAAACCATCTTTCGTAATAGCACATACCATCAAAGGCAAAGGGGTGAGTTATATGGAAAATACCTTAAAATGGCATCATGGTGTACCGAGTGCAGAGCAAATGGAATTGGCAATGGAGGAGTTAATTTGAATTACGAATAACGATTTTGGATTTACGATTGTGTCTCCAAAATTCGTAAATCGTAAATCGTAAATTGTAAATTGAATGAGTAAACCAAATTTAGAAATATTCTCAGAAACTCTGCAAAAAATAGCAGAAACAGATAAAGACCTATATGTAGTTACTTCTGACTCACGAGGTTCGGGTAAACTTGTTCCATTTGGACAAAAATTTCCCAAACAAATCGTTGAAGTAGGTATTGCCGAACAAAATTTGGTGGGTGTCGCTACAGGTCTGGCGGCAATGGGCAAAAAAGCTTTTGCTGTTTCACCTGCGTGTTTCCTTACAGCAAGAGCATTAGAGCAAATCAAAAACGATGTTTGCTATTCTGATAATCCAGTAAAATTGATTGGCATATCGGCGGGTGTAAGCTATGGGGCTTTAGGTACAACACATCATAGCCTACATGATTTTGCAGTACTTCGAGCAATCAATAATATAACCATCGTTGCCCCTGCCGATAATTACGAAACCGAAGAAGCAATTAAAGTAGCAACTTTACTCGATAAGCCAGTTTATATTCGGTTCGGTAAAAAATCAATGCCCGTAAATTTGGACGCAGAGGACGCAGTTTTTCAGTTTGGCAAAGGAAGAACTATTAGACAAGGTTCAGATTTAACTTTCATCGCCACTGGCGAAGCTGTGCTACCTGCCTTTGAAGCAGCCAAGAAATTATCAAAAGAAAACAACATTGAAGCAACAGTTGTTAGTATGCACACTATCAAACCTTTAGATACAGAATTGATAGCAAAATTAGCAGAAAACGGCAAGCCAATCATTACAGTAGAAGAACACTCAATTTATGGCGGTTTGGGCGAAGCAGTTGGTTCATTTTTGATGCAAAATGGTTTTCGAAATAAATTTAAAATCGTTGGTTTGCCAGATGACCATACGGTTTCAGGTTCGCAAAATGAGATTTTTGAGCATTATGGGATTTCTGAAAAAGGGTTATCTGAATTGGCGATGAGTCTTTTATAAAATCTGACAAATTCCCCGACTCATTGTCGGGGAAAATGGAGAACCAAAAAAACATGAAAATAAAATCAATTTCATCATTTATCATTTTTTCACTCATTTCTTTAATATCGTTTTCTCAAAAACCCAGAGTTTTCGTACTAACCGATATAGAAAATGAGCCAGACGATGCCATGTCGTATGTGCGTTTTCTTACTTATGCCAACCAATTCGACATTGAAGGAATTGTAGCAACTACTTCATGTTGGCAACGAAAAAAAACTGCCGAATGGCGTTTACACGAAATAACCGAAGCGTATGGAAAAGTGAGAGATAATTTAGAGATTCATGAAAAAGGTTTTCCAACTGAAGCATACATTCATTCAATTATCAAAAAAGGGTTACCCGTTTTTGGTAAAGAAGGTTTAGGCGAAGGAAAAGACTCAGAAGGTTCAGATTGGCTTTTGAAAAGTATGCTCAAAGATGATGCTCGACCGCTCTATATTCAAGCATGGGGAGGCACAAACGTCTTAGCACAAGCACTTTACAAACTTAGCAAAACCGAAAATAGCAGTACTGTTGCCAAAGTAATTGCCAAACTAAGAGTTTACACAATATCTGACCAAGACGATACAGGCCCTTGGATTCGCAATACTTACAAAGATTTATTCTATATCGTGAGTCCAGGTTTTGAAGAAAATGGTGGTGGACAATATCATTATGCTACATGGTCAGGTATTTCGGGGGATATTTTTCATGGACGATTCACAGGTGCTGATACAACCATCGTAAGAAACAAGTATCTTGACGAACACGTACGCATCAATCATGGTGCGTTAGGAGAAAAATACCCTCAGATTCCTTATCTCATGGAAGGAGACACGCCTTCTTTTTTAGGGCTAATAAATAATGGATTAAACGACCCCGAACATCCAAACTACGGAAGTTGGGGCGGACGCTATGAATTGTATATTCCACAATTCAAAAAATATATGTATGAACCAGAAACTCGCCCAATTTGGACAGATACACAAGACGAGGTTTATTCGGAAATTACCAAAAGTAATCACACCAGTAACCACGCTACGATTTGGCGTTGGCGGTCGGCTTTCCAAAATGATTTTTTTGCTCGAATGGATTGGTGTGTTGCCAAGACTTTCAAAGATGCCAACCATCCTCCAATTCCTACGCTTAACCATAAAAGCGAACTAACCGTAAAATCAGACGAAAAAGTTACGCTGTCAGGTAATGGAATAGACCCTGACCAAAATTCCTTGAGCTACCAATGGATATATTACAACGAAGTAGGTAGCATGAATGCCAGCAGATTCAAACTACAAAACCCTACTAATCAAGAAATTAGCTTTACTGCACCAAAAACAACAAGTGCAAAAACAATGCACTTTATTTTGGCAGTAACCGATAATGGAACGCCAAGTCTGACACGCTATCAACGAGTAATCGTAAATATAATTCCCTAACTCGAATGAAAAAACTTATCACCGCAGCGACGGCCGCTTATCTCTCATCACTTATCACTATTTTCATGCTTTCTTGTTCGCACAAAAAAGACCAAGAAAAACCCAAAGTAGCCGTAGTAATTTCTACACTCAACAATCCGTGGTTTGTGGTATTAGCAGAATCAGCGGCCGAAAATGCTCGAAAACTGGGTTATGAAGCAAAAATCTTCGATTCACAAAATAATCCAGCCACCGAGTCAGACAATTTCGAGAATCTCATTTCATCAGGTTTCGATGCGATTTTGTTCAATCCAACCGATGCCGATGGTTCAATTGCCAATATTCTGAAAGCTAAAACAGCAGGTATTCCAGTATTTTGCATGGATAGAGAAGTAAACTCGAATGATGCCGCCACAAGTCAGATTCTATCAGATAATTACTCAGGCTGTGTGGAAATCGGAATTGAGTTTGTGAAAGCTCTGAAAGAAAAAGGAAAATACGTTGAAATCATCGGTTTAGTGGGCGACAATAACACTTGGGCAAGGTCAGGTGGATTTCATTCGGTGGTTGATAAATTTCCAAACCTAAAAATGGTTGCTCAACAAAGTGGAGATTTTGATAGAAACAAGGCCATGGAAGTTCTCGAAACTATCATGCAAGCTAACCCTGATATTGATGCAGTTTTTTGCGGAAACGATGCGATGGCAATGGGTGCTTATCAAGCCTTGCAATCGGCGGGAAAAGCAGATAAAATAAAAGTTTTCGGTTTTGATGGAGCATCAGATGTAGTCGAAAAAATAGCTGAGAAAAAAATCATAGCAACAGGCATGCAATACCCAAAAGTAATGGCCGAATATGCCGCTCGCTATGCCGACGAATATTTCAAAGGAAAACGAGATTTCCCTCAACGTGTACCAGTTGAGGTAGAATTGGTAACGGTTGCCAATGCGGGGAATTATAAATGATTGACACTGTCTATTATCTAAAATCCCCGACAAAAAGAGTCAGGGCTATTTTATAAAAGTCCTTTGGACAAAACCTTTCCCCGAAGGGGTTTTATCTCATAGCCCCGACTTTTTGTCGGGTAGAATTAAAATCATGAATTCAAAAAACACATTAATAAAAACAGGACTCTTTATAGCTATCATCGGAATTTTAGCCTACAACTCTGTTTATTTCAAGAAATTAAGCGATATAAAAAATCAAAAATCGAGCACTTTTAATTTCAATGCTTATGCCGATTCTCTTTATTATAAAGGAATCCTAACGCAATCAAAACCAATTGCACTCAACGCTCTTGTTTCTCAAATCAAAAGCAACCAAGAAAATACCTTTAAAACTTACGGAAATCGCTTAGGGATTGGCAGTTCTGCCTTTTTCATGGTCGAAACCAAGGGAAAAGTCGTAAGTATTGAAGATGGAAAAATCAAAATCAATACCGCTGAAAACGGCATAATTTCAATCGATACAAAATATATTTTCGGCAATGCAATTAGAGATGCCTCAGGTTTAGTAAAACTCACTGATTTCAAAACCAATGCCGAATTCAACAAAGTCTCAGAAGCTCTCAACACCCTCATTCGAGAAAAAGCACTTCCTTCTACCATTCAAAAATTAAGAATAGGTGATGAAGTTTCAGTTTCAGGAGCTTTGAAATTAAGTAAAAAAGAGAACTTAGAATTGAAAGTTTTGCCTGTAAAAATAGAAATTCAAAGCTAATTTTATTGCCACGAATACACGAATTTTATCCGCTTTTATTCGTGCATTCGTGGCATAATAGATACACTATTACATGATTGAATTAATAAATATATCAAAATCATTCCCAGGAGTAAAGGCACTCAATGAGGTAAATCTAACATTTTACCCCTCGAAAGTCAATGCAATTTTGGGTGAAAACGGTGCAGGAAAATCAACACTTTT